>JBGOZZ010000025.1:0-9981 GCA_041480465.1 Methanoregula sp.
ATCTCCTGCCGCACGTCGTCACCCGGCTCCTGAAAAGCCTCAATCAATGGCCCAACAGCCGGAGCACCAATCTTGCCGAGCGTATCAGCAGATCCACGCCTGATGATCCAGTATTCGTCCTTGAGTCCATGGATAAGAGGTCCGATGAATGGTTCACCAAGATCTCCGACAGATCGTACCGCACTCCATCGGGCATCAAGATCACCCTCACTTAGTGCCGTAAGGAAGTTCTCATAGTGCACCGTTTGATCCCGGAGGCGCACAAACTCCCTCTCCCTCTCCCCCTCCCCGTCAGCTTTCCCCGATTTAAACAGGTTGAGGAATTTCTTTGTAACACCCATAGAACTTCTCCGAACGAATATTAGTATAAAATCCTTCAAATAGGTATCGGATACATGAGACGGGTTATTCTCTCCCTTGGGATAATTTAACCGATTTTTAGACCGTTTTTATGTGTTTTTATGAGAAATTCCCGGCAATTTAAAAAGGGCAGGGATTCTTCCCTCACTGCGGTCCGTATGAATTTTTTTCTTACCGCCATGTGTTGTTTAAATTAAACTCAGGCAGAGGGTAACAGGAAAAAAAGATATCACTGTTCGTTCAGACAGGTCTGACGGTGAATTGGGTGTTGCTGGATCCTGTTTGTGGAATATCATATACATACGCTGTATAGAGTCCCGTTGGCATTGCTGAATCGAGAGTATACCTGAAACTCCAGGTTTTATCTGCCGTTACCGATACCGAACCGAGTTCAACACCACCCGAGAATCGTTCAGGCCCGAATAAAACGAGCCGGACACTCTGGGTGCCCGAGGTACATCTGCCGGACAACACCAGGATATCTCCCCTGACAGCGGAATAGCTGTTTGATGAAATAGAAACCTCCCCGCCGCCCACGATAGAGAATTCAACCCTTTCGGATATGGTTTTCCGCCCGTCTTCTGCCACCAGTGTATATTTGCCGGACTGGACTGAATACCCGGGATTCCACGTATAACTCCACGTACTGGCGGGATTGGGCTTCTGTGGTTCGAGAGAGATACCCTGGGCGTAATAACCAGGCCCGTAGAGTGTCAATAACACCTTGCTGCAGTCGGTGCATGTGCCCGAAAATACATTTGATTCACCTATTATCATCAGGTCACTGCCCGCCCGGACTGTCACGTGTGATGAAGGAGCAGTAGTGGTTACATTCTGACTCCCTGGCGTACCCTGCTGGGATTCCAATGCTGCAAAATAGTTGGATGTCTCTGGCGTAACGGTAATAACGGACGTCCAACTCTTATACCCGGCAGAACGGTATTCAAGCGTATGGTTTCCCGGCTCAACATCAGCGATGGTACAGGGAGTGCTTCCCCGAAACTGACCATCGAGATACACCTCAGCACCGGAAGGTGATGAGGTAAGTTGAAGGGTGCCTTTCCCGTTGCTCTCTCCTGACAGGCATCCGGATATCAAAACGCAGAATATCAGGATTGTTAAGACAATCTTCCGGTTCATTCCTCTCTCCCACGATAACCCTTATTGTGCGGTATTATATAGGTTTGCACTTGGCCGGATGGGGAATCAACCGCCCTTTTGCGAGGCTGAGGATCTCAGAAGCAAGTGCAACACTCTTTTCCTCACTTGTCATCAGGGTGTCAAACCTGACAGAGTTGCCAACTCTGACGGGATCCCGGATATCCTGCACGAAGATATCGGTAATTCCTTCGTAGCAATCGAAAGTCCCCTGTGAGCTGGGTTCAAATCCTGATGCCTGCATGAGAGCGCCGGCGGGACCGCTGAACGGGGTATTGCCAATGAAGGGACTCACGGTTATTACCAATTTGTCCATGATAGCTTCTCTCATCCCTTCACAAGCCAGAATCGGGGAAATGCTGGTGATCGGATTGGATGGCCCGATCACAACGGCCTCGCTCGCTTCAATCATTGCAAGCCCTTCCATGGTTGCCACGGGAGGATTCTTATAACTCCTCACCACCTTCTCTATCTCGATCTTTCCTTTTGCACGTACCCAGTATTCCTGGAAGTGGATGAGGCCGAGTGCAGTTTTCAGCTGTGTTGTCACTTCGGTATCCGTCATCGGAAGAATATTCTCCCGGACGCCGAACCGGTCGCAGAGGATTTTTGTAGCATTGGTCAGGCGCATCCCGTTTCTGATCATCTCACCACGGGCGATATGTACCGCCCGGTCCTTATCACCGATTGCTATGAACTCATCCATACCGAGGCGGGTGATCTCGTCATGGGTTGTAAACGAATCGTTTCTGACTCCCCACCAGGTATCGGTATCGAGAATTCCGGCAAACAGATACATAACCGTGTCGAGATCCGGCGAGATGTGATTTCCTGATATCCATATATCCTCGGCAGTATTCACGATGACAGATATTTCATGCCGGTCCATCACCTTCTGCATGCCCCGCAGGAGCTTCGGAGTGCCTGTCCCGCCAGAAAGGAATGTGATCATTACTCAATACTTTTATGCGATGTATATGAAGATTCTTTTAGTGAATCCGTGAAGATCATAAAAGACCCGGTCCATGGCTATATTGAGGTGGAGGATTTTGCGCTTGCCCTGCTCGATTCACCAATACTCCAGCGTCTCCGCTATATTAAACAGCTCGGTTTTTCATATCTCGTATATCCCGGCGCCAACCATACGCGCTTTGAGCACTCGCTCGGTACCATGTATCTTGCAGATGTGGCTTCGCGCCGGTTTGGGCTTACCGATACTGAGCATACGCTGATTGTCGCCGCAGCACTTCTCCATGACATCGGGCACGGACCATTCTCTCATGCAAGTGAACCGCTCATGCAGAAATTCCTGGGTCGTTCCCATGATGATATCGAAATGTTTGTCGATGAAATGGCAGGAGGTGCGCTTCTTTCATGGGGAATTGATCCTGACGAGCTCTGCGCCGTGGTGAAAGGAAAACATTCACTATCCGGGATAATTCATGGAGACCTTGACGTGGACCGGATGGATTACCTCCTCAGGGATGCGTATTACACCGGCGCGCCCTATGGATCGGTTGATGCCCAGCGTCTTATCCGGCACCTGATCCGGACCAGCGAGGGGACAGTTCTTGACGAAAATGGGGTGAATGCGGCAGAATCGCTGCTCATCGCACGCACCCTGATGGGGCCGACGGTCTATTTCCATCATGTGAGCCGGATTGGAGAGAGTATGTATCAGCTCGCGGTACTTGAACATCTTGATGGAACAAAAAAAGAGGTTGCCCGCGCTCTCTTCAGGATGGATGATGCAAGCTGCCTGCATGCGCTGCAGACATCAGAAAATCCCGTCGCCCGGGATCTTGCCCTCCGGCTCTATGAGCGCCGGCTTTATAAACGGGCGGTCTTCGCGGGAAGTGACCAGGTCAGTACAACGCTTTTTGAACAGGGAGTACCGATTGAAAAATGCCGTGAATTCGCAGGAAATATCGCTTCAGATGCCGGTCTTCTGCCGCATCAGGTTCTGGTGGATATCCCCCCGGTTCCCAGCGAGATGTCGCTCGGTGTTCGGGTGAATAACAGGTATACAATAGTCGGTTTCAAGGAGATCTCCCCACGCATCCGCACCCTCAATGCAACGCGACGTGAACAATGGCGTCTTGGTGTGTATACGATCCCTGAATACAGGGATCAGGTTGCCGAGGCCAGTTGTGAGGTTCTGCATATCAAAAAACCGACACGGCAGGATACGCTGTTCTCATGTGAATAAGATGACTTCGATACGGGTGTTTCATTTCCCGAATCATCTCCCGAATGATGTATTTTTACATCTTTTATCCACACCTGACGAAAAAAAAACCCGGCCTGAATGGTGCGGTACATTAGTGAAAAATAATATATTCGCTCCCCCCAACACTCACCCATATGAACATACGCATCTTCGTTATTCTTACGCTCGTCGTTACGGTAATAATTATTGCCGGATGTACTCAGGGTCCGGGACCCGCTACACCGGCACCAACTCCTGAACAAACAACTGCGATAACCCAGACTACAACGATTCCCGCACCACAACCCACTTTTACCTTTGGCGATCATTACCTGACGAAGTCGTATTCCTTCCAGAGCGAGAAGGATGTTTATGTAGAAGATGTCAGGGTCGACAACGCCTCGTGGGGAATCGGGTTTGATGTGCTTCCGCTCACTGACAACATTATCGACAGCTGGTTTGTGATGAAGGTAACCAACAGGGATACGGGGCAGTCAGAGACGTACGGGTACGGTCGTACCAACGGTTTTGAGCTTCGCCACGTGATACCGATGTATACTACCGGGCCCTATGAGATCGAAATGAAAGGATATCGCGTCAAGGTTGATGTCATTCTGGCAAAGAGGAACCCATAACTTTTGAGGTGAACGTTGATGATCGAAGACTGGATTGTAGTGACAGGTGGCGTGGTGGCAATTATTGTCATCATGACCTTTACATTGTTGAAACTTCGCAGTGCCGAGCGCAGGATGCATGAAAGCTCCCATAAACTCAAAGTTTATACTGATCTTTTAAATGCGATCACCGAGCTGAACCTTGCCAGTGGCGATCCGTATAAGACGGATATCGCAAAAAAGAATCTGGCTACAACACTCAACCGCCTGAATCTTGTGGGAAGTTCCGGTGTGCTTAAGAGTACAAGCGATCTTCTGGACTTTTTAAATGAACACAAGGACAAGGATTACGATACTATCCGGCTCCACAATATTCTCAATACTATCGTAATTGAAGCGCGCCGTGACCTGAACCCGAAACATGCCCGACGCATCGAGGAAGCGCACGTCCGATACCGCTTTTTTGCACCGCCAAAAACAAAATGAATCTTTTTTCCATCGATCCCGCCATAAACTCTTTTTATCACAAGTCCGACATTGGTATCACAGGAGAGCGCGAGGTAAAATGCAAAAAGAGTTTGTTATCGGAGTGACGGGTGCAAGCGGGGCATGCTATGCCCGGCGCCTGCTTGAAGTGCTCTGCAGGGATGCGAAAGTTCACATCATCGTTTCAAATGTTGCAGGGGACATTGCTGCTCATGAAGGGGTATCTTTCGAAGGGTTCAACGGAATATACCATGCTATAGACAAGATGAGCGCATCAATTGCGAGCGGATCTCACCATATTGATGGGATGGTCGTGATTCCCTGCAGTGCAAAAACGCTTGCGGCAATAGCATCAGGATATGCAGACAACCTGATAACCCGTACTGCGGATGTCTGCCTCAAGGAGCACCGAACCTGTATCCTTGTTACCCGGGAGACGCCGCTCTCAAAGATCCATATAAAGAACATGCTTGCTGCCGTAGATGCCGGAGCAACGATTATGCCGGCCTGCCCGGGGTTCTACCACAACCCGGGCACAATAGATGACCTGGTGGACATGGTAGTTGCCCGCGTACTCGATCATCTTGGGGTTGAACACACTCTTGTAAAGCGCTGGGGCGGTTACGATGCGTGAATTTATCGAAAAAATGCGGGAACACGGGCTCGTTGTTGATGTCGAGGAGCCGGTTTCAGCTGATATGCAGGCACCAAAGATGGCAAGTACTACCGATAAACTCCTGTTTTTCCATAAGATCGAAGGCGCCCGGGCTGTAATGAACCTGACCGCGAGCCGGCATGCGCTTTCGATTGCCCTCGGAATTGACGAGAAGAAGATGGTAAAAACACTTGCCGATGCAAAATTCGACGGGAAAGTAAAAACAGCAGGGACACTCTCGATGAAAAAACCCGGTCTTTCCTCAATTCCTGTCATGCATCACTTCCCCAGGGATGCCGGGAAGTACCTGACATCCGGGATTGTTTTTTCCCGGTTTGACGGGGTGGAAAATGCATCAATCCACCGGATGCTGGTGCTGGATGATCACCGGGTGGCAGCCCGGCTTGTTGAGGGCAGGCATACGCACGTGATGCTGGGAAAAGCATTGGCGAAGCATGAGCAACTCCCCGTCGCGGTTACCATAGGGACAGATCCCGCCGTAACGTTTGCAAGTTGCACCAGGGTTCCTGCCGGCAAGGAACTTGGTTTTGCGGCTGAACTTCTCGGCGGGGAAATCACGGTCCGGCGATGCAGCAATGGCGTGCTTGTCCCTGATGCCGAAATCGTCCTTGAAGGATACATCGGCGGGGAAGTCACCGATGAAGGCCCCTTTGTAGACATCACCGGAACCTATGATCCCGTGCGACAACAACCGGTGATTGAATTTACGGGCATGCATCTCAAACAAAATTTCATCTATCACGGTATCCTGCCCGGTGGTGATGAACACAAAATGCTGATGGGCGCTCCCTATGAACCGAAGATTTACCGTGCCGTTGCCGGGGTAACAGAAGTGACTAACGTCGTGCTGACCAAAGGAGGTTGTGGCTACCTCCACGCGGTAATCCAGATTAAAAAGAGTACCCAGGGTGACGCTAAGAACGCAATTATGGCCGCATTTGCCGCACACACCTCCCTCAAGCATGTTGTTGTCGTGGATGAGGATATTGACCCCTGTAATCCGAATGATGTGGAGTACGCCATCGCTACCCGCGTGAGTGGTGACCGGGATGTCATGGTGATAACGGGTGTGCGGGGTTCATCTCTCGATCCCTGCCAGCTCGAAGATGGTACCAACGTGAAGGTCGGGGTCGATGCAACCATGGTGATGGGGCGCGAGGACGAGTTTTCACGGGCGACCTGGTGAACCCGATGTATCTTGATCCTGAGGACCTGGAGATCCTTGCCGGTGAGAAGGGCGAGACCCGGCAAAAGATGATGGAACTTCTCGTAGCTCTTGGGAAAGTCTTTGGTGCAGAACGACTTGTCGGAATAAAAAGTGCACAGGTCAGCGGGGCTTCGTACAAAACGATCGGTGAATACGGGCTTGCATGGCTGTCGAGCCTTGATGCCCGTGCAGTGGTTCCGGCAGTACTAAATCCCATCGGCATGCCGCGCGGACGGTGGAAGGAGATGGGTATAGATCCGGAGTTTGCAGCAAACCAGCAGGCGGTGATCGCGGCATATGAACGGCTTGGAGTGAACCTTGAATGTACCTGCACCCCCTATTACCTGCATAAAACTTCCTTTGGAGATCATCTCGCATGGTCTGAATCATCTGCGGTCAGTTATGCAAACTCTGTCATCGGGGCACGGACAAACCGGGAAGGGGGACCGAGTGCTCTCGCTGCTGCACTGATTGGAAAAACTCCCTGTTACGGGCTGCATCTCGAAAAAAATCGTAAACCCCACGTGATATTAGAAATAAAACCCGCTGAAACAGACTGGAGCATTGCCCATTACGGTGCGCTTGGTTATCATGCAGGGAAACTGGTGGGTAATAAAATACCGTATTTCCGGGGCATTACACCGGATCCCGACCAGCTGAAAGCGCTTGGTGCGGCGATGGCTGCAACCGGAGCAGTGGCTCTCTATCATGTCGATAATGTCACCCCGGAGGCAAAGAAGGCTGATTACAATCTGGGCGGTCTTGAGGTTATTTCAGTAGAACCTGCCGAGATTGAGCGGCTCTTTAACGAGATCCCGGTCGATGCAGTTGCGGTAGGCTGTCCGCACTGCTCCCCCGGTGAACTTATCAGGATCGCAAGTCTTCTGAAAGGAAAAACTGTGACCAAGCCCTTCTATGTCTTTGCCGCGCAAGGCGTAATTGATAAAAACTTAAAGACTGTCAGGAGCATTGAGAGGAGTGGTGCCCGGGTATTTGCCGATACGTGTATGGTGGTCTCACCGGTTATGGAGCGATACCCGGCGATTATGGTCAACAGTGGCAAGGCTCTTGCCTATGTGCCGGATATGTGTGGCGCAATCGCCCGTATCGGTTCGATTGAAGAGTGCGTAGCAGTGGCGACGTCGCTCTCCTCATAGTCACGGCACACTTTGATTTTCTTGTGATATCCCTGGCGTATAATGGCCCGGTTCGAAAAATAATGATCAGGTAAGGGAGAGCAGTATTTTTTTGACTTCATTGACTGCAGCCGTATCCGGGTTCTTCCCCGGACTGACCCCTTCACCAAATGAAAGAATTTTCCGGACATCGTTTTTTGTCAGGTTACTGAAGGGTATATTCTCCCAGATCTTCTGATCAATTACATTCCATGTGCATTGCAGCAGGTGACCAAGGAGTTCGATATCTTCGCGGGTAAACGAGCTCCACTCACTGCCAACACCAGGTTTTATTTTTTTTATAGCCTCTTCCACTCTCTTCTCACGGTGTACATGGTAGAGACGTTTTCCGATTTCTTTCTGTGATACATCCGGCATTTTTCAACCCCCGGTCCCCGCACACGAATGCGTGATCATCTCTTTCATTTCCCTTTCACTTGATAACCTTTATGGCTCCCCCCTGAGTATGACAATCGAAAGCATATAAACATGAAATCGTCTGTTTGAAAAAAATGGTGAGTTCGTATGGTGGGATAATGTTCATGTGGTTCAGTTGGTGCGTACTTTTTCTGGTTTAAACAAAAAAATTCAATAGATTTACAAGCATCATCCTCCAATAAAATTAGGATGCTGGATATTTTGCAGGCAAAAATCTGCCTCGCCATCATATTCATTGCTGTTTTAGTCCTGCCATTCAAAGTCCGGGCAATTGAACGCAATCTCGAGATTTTCCTGTTCGTTTCGGGAGTACTTGCACTGACTTTCTCTGGTTTTATCCCCGTAACTGATGAACATACCGGCTGGAGCTGGGAGATTCTGACAGAAGCCCTGACTACCCCGCTGAATATTACCAATATCTATGGGATACCACTTGGTATCGTTCAGATAGTCCTCCTCGTCGGAATTGTCATCTATATCTGGTACCGGCAAATCGAGCTGGCAATATATGACCTGGTGAAAAAATTCCCGTTACCCGGTATCATTTTCGGACTAATTCTCATTCTGGGACTCATCTCGAGTGTGATCTCTGCCATACTCGCATCAATTTTGCTTGTGGAAATAATCTGTGCCTTGCCGCTGGGGCGGGATTCCAAAATTGACATTACTGTTGTCGCATGCTTTTCAATCGGGCTCGGGGCCGCCTTAACACCGCTCGGTGAGCCCCTCTCTACTATTGTCATAGGCAAGCTTTCCGGAGCCCCCTATTATGCCGGCTTCGATTTTCTCCTTCGTATCCTGGGCATCTATATCATACCTGCAGTTATCCTTCTGGGAATTATCGGTGTCATCCTGTACAAACGAGGCGGGACCGGGACAGGAGTGACCGAATGCCATCTCCAGCGGGAGACAATAAGGCAGGTTGTTGTACGTGCCGGAAAAGTTTACCTGTTTATTATGGCGCTGGTCTTTCTTGGCGAAGGTTTTAAACCGATCGTTCTCGATTATGTGATACAAATCCCGGCGGAAGGTCTTTACTGGGTAAATATGGTCTCTGCTGTGCTCGATAACGCTACACTTGCGGCTGCTGAGATCAGCCCGGTCCTGTCTGTCCAGCAGATAAAAAGCGCAGTTTTGGGGCTTATTATTGCCGGGGGGATGCTTATCCCCGGAAACATTCCAAATATCATTGCTGCAGGAAAACTGGAAATCACGAGTAAGGAGTGGGCAAGAAGAGGAGTCCCTCTCGGACTTGTTCTGATGGTGTGCTTCTTTGGTATTCTCTTTATTCCACACTATCTTGGTTTGGCATAAACAGCAGACATTTTTTGTTCCGTGATACGGGCGAATTAAAACCACAGGTATCAAGTATGGAGAACGGGAAGGCATAAGGTGCCGGAATCATGCCAGATTTAAAGGCAGCTACAGTTCGTTTCAATCCTTAAAACAAGAATCGCTTCATTTAAATTTTTTTGAAATTGAAAAAAAGAGTAAAAATGTTATTGCTGTCAGAGTCATGATCCTGTTTTTCTCTCATCAGATGGATCCCTTGAGGATTCCGCAGACTTTATCGATCCCCATCTCCTCCCGCAACTTCCTGCTTTTCACATCGCTTCCGATACTGATGATCTCTTCCAGATCTTTTCTTGTCAGGCGGG
>JBGOZZ010000026.1:0-9804 GCA_041480465.1 Methanoregula sp.
ATAGGTGCATCAACGAGCACACAGCGCCTTGCCCTGTTGGCAGGAAGGTATGTGGGAAAAGATGATCCGGTTATGATCGTTCGTGCCCAGAGTGGCTTTCCTGCTGTCGGGGAGGTCATCGAACCGTTCTGCACCCCTGTTCTTGTCGCAGGCTGGATGCGGGGATCACACCACGGTCCGTTCATGCCGGTCGGGTTGTGTGATGCCAACTGCACACGGTTCGATGGTCCCCCGCGTGTCATATGCATGGGTTTCCAGGTATCCGACGGGAAACTTATCGGTCCGGCCGACATGTTCGACGATGTCGGGTTTGATCGGGTACGGGCACGGTGCAATGAGATTGCGGATCTTATACGGGCACAGGGACCGTTCGAACCTCACCGGCTCTCGCTCGAGGAGATGGAATATACTACCCTCCCTGGAGTCGAAAAAGAACTGTCAAAGCGCTGGGAACCGCTTCCCTCCGAATAACTTTTTTCCTGTCCGTTTTTTAATCTCCTCTGTTTTTCTGGACAGTGTTCCCGAATATCTGAAAAATATTGGAGATGATTCGGAGAAACTATGCACGTATGAGCAAACTTTAATTATCTTGCATCCCAAATTAGGGCAGATGGTTAACGGAATTGTTTTGCCAATAAAAAAAGTGTTTGGTCTTGTGGATGCAAAAATATCTGTCGAGATAAAAGACGAGAATAAAAAACTGCAGGGGCGCCTTGTTGCTGTCGATGAGTACCTGAATATTCACATGGAAGAGACCATTGAGTTTATCGATAACCAGCGGGGAAGAAGCCTTGGCACGGTCGTAATCAGGGGCAATAATATCCTGACAATCGCGCCGCTTATCTCGTAAGTAAAAATAAGGTGGTCACCGTGGCAGATCCTGTGGATGAAGCACTGAAACTGATTCAGTCAAAACCCGAAGGTGTGCTCCAGAGCGAGCTCTGGAAGGAACTCGGGGTTGACAGCCGTAAATGTTCGCGGATTGTCAAAAAACTTGAGGACGGCGGACTCATTGAGAGGTCCGAGTTCAGGAAAGACGGGATCAAGACCTACCTCCTGCGTGCAAGGCAGATGCCGGTGAATCCCTGTGACCTGCTTGCCGGAGATGAGTTGATTCCCTGCATCAACTGTGAACTTGAATGTATCGTTGAGGAATGTCATCCACTCATGGACTGGATGTATCAGCTGGCGATCGTCCAGCATACGGAATAATTTTTCTTTTCTTTATTGTACCAATGTAATCATTTCGATATGCTCAATACACAAATCAGCAAATTCTTATCCTGTTTATTATGAACCGATACAGGATTCCGCTCATACTCCAGTGCCTCGTTTTTTTAATCCCTCTGAATATCTTCATGTGGGGAGACTGGATTATTGTCGATCTTCAATGGGCGTTTTTCCGATACCAGAGTTCGCCCTACGGTGAGAGTCTCATTCCCATCAATAAGGATGTTAATTATATTCTGCTCGGCCAGATCACAGGAATTCATCCGGTACTTGCTGTAGTGTTCTGGGTTGCTGGAGGCACCCTTCTCGTTATCGGTCTTTTAGGTATAATTTTTGCCTACATCAATGAACGAGCAGATCTTATCAGGAGAGCATCAATTTTTACCATTTTAGCGGGAGTCTTTTTTGGTCTGTCGGCAATCGAGCGATTCGCAGGTGGCTTTGCAATTCCCGTAGGCGTTCCTATAGTCATTTTTATCGGATGGTGGATGTACCGTGGGGAGTCTGAAGAGAATGAAACTGAGGACGAATCCAGTGATGAAAAAATGGTCGAGCCTGGATAACATTTCAACATTTTTTTGTAAGGCTAATATCTGAGAAAACCTATACCATCTGCTTTTGCCTGGCCGAGCGTGCATTCTCAAAACCACGATGGCCAGACGCGTGGTGCGGGCATGTCTTCCCGGAACAACAAAGAACCCGGTAAAAACACCCTTTCAGCCTTCTCGTATTTATTGATAATGGAATTTCAGAACATCGCTAATTACCCAATTTTCTGATTCATACCTTAATATTACCCTGTATCCCTGAATTCTCAACAACTATTTATCGCACAACCTTCCACCTCATATGAGTGGACAGCACACGATCTCCTCCGGGACATTCTCTATGATCTCTGTTTTGTTTGTCGACGATAATACCGATCTTTTTGGGCAAATCCGCTCATTTCTGGAAAAGGGCGGTGATATCAGGCTTGACAACGCCCGTTCAATAAAACAGGCAATCGAAAAGATGAAAGGCCGGACCTACGACGTAATCCTTTCCTACGAACAGATACCTGAAGTGAATGGTATTGAATTTGTCTCCGATATGAATGGAATAGAATTTTTAAAATATCTCAAATCATCAGGAAATTCGACACCGGTGATCCTGCTTGGCAGGAGAGGTTCCCAAAAAATAGCTGTTCAGGAAGTAACGGTCGGTACTGAGATCAGTATCCCGAAAAACGGCGACATTCGCCCGTATCTCCTTGAAATGGTCACCCTTATCAAGCAGACAATGCTGCGGAGAAAAGCTGAACGGGAAGTCAAAGTGCAGAACGACCAGCTTACCGCCATCCTTTCTGCAACACCGCTGGGAATATTCCAGGTCCGCAACCAGGTCATTACGTGGGTGAATCCGCAGTTTGCACAGATGCTCGGGTATGAAGAATCGTATCTTGTGGGAAAGGAGACAGGCAGTTTCTTTACTGCCCCTGAAGACTTTGAACGCGTATCTCACGAACTCCGGATCACCCGGTCCTCCCGTGGTTTTAGCGTGGCAGAATGTACTCTCGTAAAAAAAGATCACACCTTCCTTGTATGCCAGCTGCAGGTGCTGACGGCTGACCCCCGGGATATCGACAAAGGTGGAACATTCATTGTTACGGATATCACGGAAAAAAGAAAGATTGCCGAAGCATTAAAAGAGAGCGAGGCACGATACCGGGAAGTGCTCCAGAATACCCAGAGCATTATCATCCGGATGGATACATTGGGGAATATTACCTTCTTCAACCGTTTTGCACTCTCGTTCTTTGATTATACCAGTGACGAAGTGATCGGAAAGAATGTTGTCGGCACTATCGTGCCGCAGAAAGCCCGTTCCGGGCATGACCTTTCCATGATGGCAAATGATCTGGGGTTCAACGCGGAAGGATATGCAGTAAATGTCAATGAGAACGTCCGTCGTAATGGTGATCGGGTCTGGATCGCGTGGATTAACAAAGCGATCCGCGATGAGCAGGGCCATATTATTGAGATCCTCTGCATCGGCAATGATATCACCGATCGAAAGCGGAGCGGTGAGGTCCGTATCAGCACGGATACATGGAAGGACATTGTGGTGGCGGATACTGACGTAAAAGAGGAAGTGTTTGACGCGGTCTTCCATATCAGTACTGAAATATCGATTGAAGGCAGGGAGGGAAAATCAGTCGGCACCACATTCCTTATCGGGGATGCAGATAATGTCATGGCAAAATCACGGCAGATATCGCTCAACGCATTTGAGGGGCAGAAACCCGAGTCACGCATGATCACCAATCAGGATATCAAGGAGAACATTAAGGAATTTGCCCAGCTTGACGGGGCATTTGTTATCGACGGGAGTGGCTCTATACGGGCACAGAGCCGGTACATCACCGTTGACACAAGCAGTGTTTCTCTTCCCAAAGGCATGGGGACCCGCCATAATTCTGTTGCAGCGATGACACAGGTCACCAACGCGGTTGGAATTGTTGTATCCCAGAGCGGCGGGGGAATTACTATCTTCAAAAATGGACTGATACTCAAGAAGATTACTCTCTGATTCTCTGTACAAATTTCGTATTTTACCGGTTGCCGACGTTGCCGGGGAGTTTGTCCCGCCACTACGTCATCCCCAAGGGAGCGACAGTGCTGTATTACCAAATCTCATCGTATAATCATGATGCTTTTTTTTCCTGATTTTTTGTCGTTGGAGAGAAAATCCCGCAGTGGGTTTTTATTAAGAAATTGCCAAATGCCGGGAACTGATCTCACTGTTTGCTCACGGACCACATCGTTTTCCATGGAATTCTTCCCAGCAGATGTGACGACATATATTTCCAACTGCCTTGAATGCATCTTCAAGGTCCGGGAAATTCGGGATCCCGGAATCATGGAGTATGCGCAACGGAGTCTTCATGGAATCCCCGCCAATCATGCACCCCACGATCATCTTGTGGGTGTTTTTTGAGAACCTGACCAGCTCGTTTGCCACCCGTATGGGATCGGATATTGCTGATGGTACAGCGATGACAAAGGCAATGTCCCAGAGATCCTGGTTTTTTATCATGACATCGAACGTGCGGGCAAAACGGTCCGCCGAGGCATCCCCCACCATGTCGATCGGGTTGCGGCGGTTCCAGTCAGCAGGCAGGATAGCGTCAAGTTCCCTGACTATAGCGTCGGGAAAATCCACCAGGTCAATACCGAACTGCTCCGCATAGTCAGAAGAGAGTACTGCAAAACCTCCGGCATTGCTGATTACGATCGCACGTATACCGCGCGGATAGCCTTCCGATGAAAGGAGTTCTGCCGTCTGGAAGGCTTCCCGCATGGATCGAACGGGAATTATACCGGACTGCCAGAACGCAGCCTGGTATACCTCAAAACTCCCTGAGAGTGAACCGGTATGAGAGGCTGCTGTCATCTGGCCGATCCTGGATGAACCGGATTTGATGGCAACAACAGGTTTTTTTGGGGTGACGTCATGCGCAATCTCCATAAACCGCCTGCCATCATGGATTTCTTCAATGTACAGGATAATTGCCCGGGTATTGGGGTCATCCCCTGTATATCGCAGGAAATCTTCAAAGCTCAGGTCAGCCTGGTTACCAACGCTGATAACAGCGGAAAAACCGATCTCTTCGGGCAGGCTCCAGTCCACAATAGTGGAGATGATTGCCCCGCTCTGCGAGATAAATGCAAGGGAACCGGGTTTGGGCGATACCGGGTCGAACGTTGTATTGATAGACTGGAGAGGAAGCATAAGGCCCAGGCAGTTCGGGCCCATAATGCGTATGCCATACTTTTCTGCCACCAACAGGACCTGTTGTTCAAGATGCGTTCCCGCTTCACCGCTTTCCCGGAATCCGGATGAGATAATGATGACGAACAAAATCCCTTTTTTTCCGGCTTCTTCAACAATCTGGGGCACAAATCGGGCCGGTATAACAATAACGGCAATATCAACCTGATCGGGGATAGAGGCCAGTGAAGGATAGACTGTGCGACCAAGGATCGTCTGGTGCTTTGGATTTACCGGGTAGAGCCGCCCGGGAAATGCCAGGAGATTCCGCAGAACCGCATACCCGACCTTATTGGGTTCCGGTGATGCACCAATTAATGCGATCGATTTGATATCAAGGATTCCTGGAGGCAATGGATTTTTCTGCGTGGAATGAGGTGACCTGTTGTCATCCGTCAGGTAGATACGTGCATCTACTACACATACTCCTTTTTCATAGAGAAAAACCGGGTTGAGATCGAATTCTGTCACGTCAGGACTTTGCAAAAAAAACCGTGCAACTGCTTCAATCAATGCAATAAGCCCCTCCATATCACGTGCCGGCTCATTGCGGAATCCCGTGATCAGGGGATATGCCTGCAGTTCCTGGATCATGGCATAAATATCGGGATACCTGACAGGGAGCACCCGTATCGAAACATCACGGATAAGTTCTACGAGCGTCCCCCCCATCCCGACAGTGATTATCTTCCCGAATGCCGGATCAATCCTGCCCCCGATAAGGATCTCGAGTCCTTTTTTTTCCTGGCGTTCGATAATGATACCGGAGATGTTCACGGATGGATCGAATGTTTTCACCTGCAAAGAGATGGTATCGAATGCCTTTTCCGCATCGGCTGCAGAGAAAATCCCCGTGACAACTCCACCAGCATCACTTTTATGGATTATCTGGGGAGAGATGACCTTCATGACCAGCGGGTAGCCCAGCCGGTCGGCAGCTGCAGCTGCTTCACTACGGGTCTGGACAACCGAAAACTCGGGTACCGGTATACCGTTTTTTTTCAGCAGTTCATAGCCTTCCGCCTCTGAGAGCATCCTGCGCGTCATATGAATAATTCCCGTGTAGGTATAGCCGGCTCTTATCTTATGAGGTTTGTTAAAATTATGATCCGGTGCTATAATCCTGGATTTAATCCTGATTATAAGGAGTATTCGATCGAAGGCACATCGCCAAATCCGTCAGAATAGGGATAATCTCATGTTCTCTTTCGTAGCGCTGACTGATCCGTTCGGCGAGACTCCCCTGCACAATCCGCTGGCTGATAATGGGAAGGTACTGCCGCTCTTCATCCGTAGCATGTTTCCATGCAGCATCGTACAGGCGATTCAGTTCAGGTCTGAGTTCCCTTGTACCGTTATGTATCGTATCCTCAGTAAGTGCCAGCAGCGTGGACTGGTCGGATTCGAGAGGGAGTGTGCGGCACCGCAACAGCGACCGCACGAATGCACAGACAGCCATATCCGAACGGATACATTCCTGCTCATCAAGCGCTTTTATCTCAAGGCAGTTCCGGGAGAAACGGATGATAAGGCCGCTCGAGTTCACCCACTCTTCACAGAGAATGTCAGCCCTTCGGGCACGAAGTTTTTTAAAAATCTCCTGCTGGGTTGTACGGTAATCGCCAACACTCCGGATCTTTTCGGGTACAATCCGGTTACATATAAGGGGGATCTCTTTCTGGTTCTCCCGGTAATAGATAAGCCGGTTATCAGCAGTCCCTGTAAGATGCCCTTCCACCATGGGAGAAGAAGCGGTGACCGCAATAAGATAGGGGAGCAGGGAGCGGAGCCGGTTATAGGTTGCTACCAGTTCTCTTTCATTGATGTACGAGAGATTTATCTGTAACGCCTGGATGTTCAGCCAGCCATGCTGGTGGATATTGAAAAGACGATTATACACTTCATAATATTCTCCTTCATCGTGATCCCAGACCGCTGTGCGGTCCAGGGTGAGGGTGGGATGCATACCAAGTCCAAGAAGCCAGTACTGATCATGGAAGACATGGTAGAATTTCCGGATCCCTTTCATAAGCTGGTTTTCAAGTGAAAAAAGATCGTCTGCGGGAACGCGCGGGATAATTTCAAGAACTGTTTTCTGAAGTTCCTTACTGAGTTTTACATCACCAAAAAGTATCTCGCTTTCGGTGCGCCCGCAGATGGTTTTTATGATCCGATCAGAGATGGGCAGGGCATTGAACCGGTTGTCATTGATGGAGTATTCATGCTCGGTACCAATTGTCATGAGATCTCCGGATTCCTCCTGGGAACTTCTGATACCTTCTCTGTTTCGGGCTCATCGATACGGCAGATTGCATCGATTTCATCCTCCGTAAGATTACTGACAAGATGGCTGATGTTTTTTATTGCGATTTCATACTGAATCTGGTATGCTTCAGGTGTTTCTTTAAGAAGGGTAACGAGAGGACATATACGTGAAAATTTCAAGTAGATCCCGATTACATTATCTTTTATATCGAACGTGAATGGCCCGGCCCGGCAGGTCTCCGGTTTCATCGCATGAATGATGCACTTTCCATCCTTTGAAAGAATGCACACGCCGTTTCCTTTTGCTTTCAGGCGTTTATAACCTGCATCCTCAAATAAGTCCGGAGATAAACCGGCAGCAGTCAGTCTCTGGCAACAGGATCGAGATACCGGCGGGTGTGCATCAACACAACAATGCCCGCCACAACGTATACAAATCTCTTCAGCACGGTACAACCAGTCTTCAGTCAAAAAAGATCACATCGTAAAAAGGTAAGAAACAATTTGTTCAAATACGCGGGGGTAACAGTCATCCTCACCACTCTCGATCGAGGGATTGTCGTTCACCTCAATAACGTACGCGTCCCCATTATTATTTTTTATGTCTACACCATACAGCCCCTTCCCTATCGCGTTCGCCGCATCAATCCCAAGGTTGATCACATGGGGCGGGACCTTTTCACAAGGGACACTTTCCACCCCGCAATAGACAAGATGGCCATTGACTGATGCCTGGATCTTGAAGGTATCGGAGGGAATCGTATACTTGCAGGCATAGAGCAGCTTTCCGTCAAGCACCCCCACACGCCAGTCATATTTGCTCTCAATAAACTGCTGTACGACGATCCAGTCTGAGAGCTTGATAAACCTGCGGGCGACCCGGAAAAATTCTGCAATATCGTTTACTTTTTCAACACGGAGTGAGAATGAAGTGGAAGGCTCTTTGACGATGAGAGGGGATCCGAGTTCATCGAACAGGTGCGTTACATTCTCGACTGAGATAGTATTTTTTGATAAAAAAATGGTTTTTGGCATGGAGATATTCTTTTTAATCAAGTGTGAGTACATGTTGACTTTATCAGAGCAGATCTGGATTGACCGGGGATCATCAAGCACGGGTATCCCATGAAAGCCTGCCATCCGTGCAGCGACGTAGGTAACATTCAGCGGGTCGGTGCGGGCCCGGATAAAAAGTGCATCCATCTTCGGTATTTTGTTGATGTCTACCGGAAAGATGAAGTCCACGTCATGCCCCATTCCTTCGGCAACATCACGGCACCGGATCAGCGCATTGAGCTGCTCGGAATTCGAGAGCGTCTTCCGGTCAACAAAGATTCCAAGCTGGCTCATAGGAATTCCTGGTGGGAGAGGTATGCTGCAAGCAGGGTGCGCTCATCGGGGGAGAGCTGGGAGTACCTGGTAGGAGCAAGTGATGACAGCAGATACTGCTCCCCGGTTTTTACAAAAACCATGGTAACCAGCGGAATCGAGAAGCATTCATACACCTTCTCTGCAAGATGGGTAATGGCTGTGCAGGTTGTGGCAGATTTTCCAAAAATTCCCACACAGGAATGAATCGTTGCATCGTCGCCAAGCTTCTGGTAGCAGAATGGGTATTTGCCGATGTTTGTGATGTGTTTTATCACTTCTTTTGCCTTATCGTTGTCGTGTACGACAAAGAAATCGGATGTCGTGGCAAAGTAATTCAGGCCATACAATATCGCAGGCAGAGGGACATACCCCTGTGATATCCCCCAATCACAGACCGGGATTCCCCCAAGTTTTGCCCGTTCAAGACAGATAGGTACCACATATGCATCGAGAATTGCGCTGCTGGAAGGCCTGACTGTTTTTCCTTCCAGTTCATGGCACAGGATGGAATAATAGGTCTCCGTTTTATAGGAGTAATTTTCACTGATGATGTGGTATACGTCATTGCGCCTGACGGTATAGAGTGCATCCTTTAGTATATTCTGTTCACGCTTCCCATTCGCTTTAGCCGGTATTTTTCGTAAAGACTGCCCGTTGTCCCTCAATACGGGCTCATTTCCCGGGGCATCGGAAACGGCTGCCGGCACGCCATCAGGCACAACCCGGGTGTTCTTTGCCTGATCTATCTTTGCCTGATCTATATCAGATCCTCTGGCATTCATCAGCACATCAGCCCGTTATACTTCCCGTACCCTGGAATCGTCAAAAAAAAATGCTGCTGTCTGTCATGCACTGATAGTATCAGATCGGAACAGGATGCATGATGGGAATGTACCGTTTGCCCCGCATCTGCCCGCAAAATGCAGTGCGTCGTAAAAAAACAGGAAGAGCACCACCTATGGTCCTCTTCGTCCTCATCATCGCTGTCAAGGCACTCATTCATGTTCAACACTAATCCAACATCACGTTCATTGGATTATCGTTGATAGCTATTGGCATCGATCTTTAAAGTTTTTTGCAGGGAACAAAAAAATGATTGCAATTCATATCCGGCACCTCCGCTTTACA
>JBGOZZ010000027.1:0-9587 GCA_041480465.1 Methanoregula sp.
CGCACAGAACTTTTATTGCCAGCCTTGAACTACCGGAGAACTGATAAAAAATGACAGACACCCCAGATTCACCCAGACAACTCTTTACCTTTGAGCCAAACGCCAGCCGTCTTGAACTGCTTATTCGTATTGTCTACTGGATTCTCATCGGTATTGTTGCGGCGATCTACGGGATCCTCGCATTCATCTGCCTTTTTATCCAGTGGTTCCATATCCTTATACTCGGGCGGCGGAATGAGGCGTTATCCAACTTTGCAAAAGGCTACCTGGAATATATGGTACACGTTATGAGCTATACGAATATCATGACCGACACTCGTCCCGATATCCTGCCCGTACAGGTAAAGATTTTCGAAGAATAATCATGGGATGTGTACGAGAAACGATCGCCTCTTTTTTATGATAAAACTTTTTTAAAAGTCAGAAGGTCCTGGTTTTTTCAGAGTGAGCAGAATAACAGGTTTGTTTCATCATCAGGGACAGGTTGAAAAAAATAATCAGATCTTCTCTGAGGTGATCTTTGCAAACGTCGCGGTAAATATCCCCGGCATGGAACGGATCTCTTCCATCACTTCTTCGGGCACTTCGCTGTCCACGTTCAGCACCATGATCGCTTCTTCACCGGGATTGATGCGCCCGACCTGCATTCCGGCGATATTTATATTGCATTTTCCCAGGATAGTAGATGCGCGCCCTATGACCCCGGGCTTGTCAAGATGCCGCGAGACGATCACGTAGCCTTCGGGGATCATATCCATGGTATATCCGCCGACAGCCACAATCCTGCTCCTGCCTTTGAAAAACACCGTGCCGCTCATGGTCTCTTCGGTTTTGTCCGTCTTTATCCGGATCGTGATCAGGTTCTTAAACCCGTGGGACTCCTGCGTTACGGTCTCGCTCACCGTTATTCCACGCTCCTTTGCGATGAACTCCGCGTTTACGATATTTACCGGTTGCTGGAGAATGGGATCGAGCAGCCCCTTGAGAGCAAGCCGGGTGACAAACTTCATGCTGCCTGCGTAGGCAGAGAGGTCGCCGCCGTAAATGCATTCAACGGACGATAGCCGTCCTGGTGCGATCTGGATCGCAAACCTGCCCATCTTCTCGGCAAGCTGTGCATAGGGTTCCAGCACCTCCGCCAGTTCGGGCGGGACCATCGGGGCATTGACTACATATTTTGCCCCCCCGCCATTCAGGACCTCTATGCACTGCCGCGCAACCGAGATCGCCACGTTCTGCTGGGCTTCGACAGTACTTGCTCCAAGGTGGGGGGTGACGATAACCTGGTCAAGCGTGAGGAGCGGGGATTCAAACGGGGGCTCTGTCTCAAAGACATCCAGCGCTGCACCTGCCACCTTTCCGCACCTGATTGCATCGTATAGCGCCTTCTCGTCAATGATGCCGCCGCGGGCACAGTTGATGATCCGCACGCCATCTTTCATGGTTGAGATAGTCTTTGCATTGACGAGGTGTTTTGTCTCTTTGATCAGCGGGGTATGCACCGTGATGATATCCGCGATCCTGAACAGATCCTCAACCGACATCATCTCCACTCCAAGCTGGGCGGCCCTTTCTTTGGAAATGAAGGGATCATAGGCGACGCATCGCATATCCAGTGCGTTTGCCCGCTTGGCCAGCTCGCGTCCGATCCGCCCGAAACCGACAATACCCAGCACTTTGTCGTTCAGTTCTACACCCATGAACTTCGAGCGCTTCCATTCCTTCTTTTTAAGGCTTGCTGTCGCCTGGGGGATATTCCGGGCCAGCGAGAGCATCATAGCCATCGTATGCTCTGTCGCTGCAAGGGTATTGCCTTCGGGCGCATTTGCAACAATAATTCCTTTGCGGGTTGCCGCGTCCGTATCGATATTGTCCACTCCTGCGCCGGCACGCCCGATAAACCTGAGCCGTTTCCCGGCCTCTATCACCTTTGCGGTCACTTCAGTGCCGCTCCTCACCAGCAGGGCATCGTAATCCCCGATGATCCTGCAAAGCTCATCCTCCTTGAGCTCGGTTTTGACGTCAACATCGCACGCCTTTTTAAGGATCTCGAGCCCCTCTTCAGCCAGCGGATCGCTGACGAGCACTCTAAAGTTTGCCATAAAAACCCATACTATATCTGCACCATACTTAAAGAGGGTTATTCTTTGACCGAGGGCAGAGAGTCCTGTGAAAGATGAAACCCAAACGGCATGAAAAAAATACAGGATGATAATTATTATACAAAAGAGGTCGACATCATAAGTGGTGCGAGATGAAAGAGGTCCCCAATATTCTATGGCTCGAAGAGATCCGAAAAGAAGACATACCTTCTGTCGGAGGAAAAGGAGCTTCCCTTGGCGAGATGGCGTCCATCGGTCTTCCCGTCCCGAAAGCTTTTGTTGTCACCGCCCAGGCTTTCCGAAGGTTCCTGGTCGAGAGCGGTATTGAAAAGAAGATCTTTGCATCCTATGAACAACTCGATGTCGAAAATAACGAGGCTCTTGAAAAAGCTGCCAGCGGTGCAAAGAGTATGGTGCTCAAGGCAAAGATGCCGGCGGTACTGAAAGACGAGATCCGTAAAGCTTACAAAAAGATGTCAGCCGAAGATCTGATCGTGGCGGTCCGTTCGAGCGCCACCGCAGAAGACCTGCCCGATGCAAGTTTTGCAGGACAGCAGGAAACCTACCTCAATATCAAAGGGGAGACGACTCTCTTAAGCGCTGTGCAGATGTGCTGGGCATCGCTGTACGGGGCGCGGGCGATCTACTACCGCGCCAAGCAGGGATTCGATGACCACACCGTGAACATCGCGGTGGTAGTCCAGCAACTTGTCCACTCGGAAAAAGCGGGAGTCATGTTCACCTCCCACCCGATAACCGGAGAGCCGCTCACGATCATTGAAGGGTCCTGGGGACTCGGTGAGGCGGTTGTCTCCGGTACGGTTTCACCGGATAAGTATATCTTTGACCAGCGGTCAGAAAGGGTGGTCGATGTACTCATCTCGAACAAGAAAGTTGAGATCATCGCTGATGGGGACCATGGCACAAAGATCGTGGATGTGACAGGTGCCCGGCAGGACGCCCAGGTGCTCTCCGATGCAGAAATTAAAAAGCTGGCCATGTATGGCAAGATCGCAGAAAACCATTATGGCATTCCCCAGGACCTGGAATGGTCGATAGTAGGCGGGACAATTTACATTCTCCAGTCCCGGCCGATCACTACCATAGGGAACAGGAAAGAGGCAAAAGGCATGTCAGGAGAAAAACAGAGCGAGACAATACTTCTGAAAGGACAGGGAGCGGCACCGGGCATTGCTTCGGGGAGGGTCGTCATCATACGGGATGTAAAAGACACCGGCAGCGTAAAAGAGGGCGATATTCTCGTCACAAGAATGACAAACCCTGACATGGTACCGGCGATGCGGAAGGTCGCCGCCATCGTGACCGATGAAGGCGGGATGACGTGCCATGCAGCAATCGTAAGCCGTGAACTGGGGACGCCGGCTGTCGTTGGCACAAAAACAGCTACTCATGTACTGAAAAACGGGCAGATGGTCACCGTTGATGGCGAGATGGGGCTCATCTATGAGGGGGAAATCCACCGCACACCTCCTGCCCCGGCAGCCGCTCCAGGACAGGGAGGTGCGGCAATGGGAGCAATCATTACTGCAACGTCAGTAAAAGTGAATGTCTCCATTCCGGAAGCAGCCGTACGGGCTGCAGCGACCGGTGCCGATGGTGTCGGGTTACTCCGGATCGAGCACCTGATCCTCGGGCTCAATAAGACACCGGGATGGTTTATCACCAACAACAAGGAGGAGGATTTTGTCAGGGAACTCCACGACGGCATCAAGATCGTGCTCGATGCATTCCCCGGAAAACCGGTGTGGGTGAGGACCCTTGATGCCCCGACCGACGAGTTCCGGAACATGATGGGGGGAGAGAACGAGCCCCTTGAACATAACCCCATGCTCGGATGGCGGGGGATCCGTCGCGACCTCCAGAGTCCGGACCAGTTCCGTCTCCAGGTCGAGGCGTTCAAACGCCTCTGGAAAGAAGGCTATGACAATCTCGGAATCATGTTCCCCATGGTCTCCCACCCCGACCAGTTTATCGCGGCAAAAGCGATGATGAAGACGTGGGGCGTCGATGTCGAAAATGTTACGCTCGGCATCATGATCGAAATACCGTCAAGCGCGATCATGATCGAGGAGTTCATCAGGAGTGGAATAAAGTTTGCATCCTTCGGAACCAACGATCTCGTGCAATATACGCTGGCAATCGACAGGAATAATGAAAATGTTGCCGACATGTACCAGCCCCAGCACCCGGCGGTACTTCACCTGATCCACAACGCGATCCAGTTGTGCCGGGAATACAATGTCGAGTGTTCGATCTGCGGGCAGGCCGGCTCTGACCCGAAGATGGCCATGTGGCTCGTCGAGCATGGTATTTCGAGTATCTCGGCAAATATCGATGCGATTGCCAAGATCCGTCAAGCAGTTGCCCGCACGGAAAAGCGCATCATTCTTGAGGCTGCGAGAACCCGCGATGCTGAATAAGGGTTGTTCAAAAGAAGAACTCTTCTCTTTTTTCTCCCAAAAAAAAAGGGAGGATATTGACCACAGGTATATTCTGAGTTCCATGTGCACCATCCCTCACCCGGTAGCGGTACAGGCGCATACTATGTTCATGGAGACCAACCTCGGCGACCCGGGACTATTTCCCGGGACGGCATCGCTCGAACGGCTTCTCATACAACGACTTGGCATCCTGTTTCATGGCAAAGAGGCAGGAGGATATGCAACCTCAGGAGGGACCGAATCCAATATCCAGGCGCTTCGTCTTGCAAAAGCCTTAAAGAACGAAATTGTGTACCCCAATATCGTAGTTCCCGAATCTGCGCATTTCTCGTTCAGGAAGGCGTGTGATCTGCTCTGCCTGGAGCTGCGGGCTGTACCGCTTGATGAAAGTTTCCGTATGGACGCACAAAAAGCGGCAGAACAGATCGACAGGAACACGGTCTGTCTTGTCGGTATTGCCGGTACCACCGAGTACGGCATGGTTGACCCGATTGCCGATCTTGCGAAGATAGCAGGGGCACATGATCTCTTCTTCCATGTCGACGCCGCCTTTGGCGGCATGGTGATACCCTTCACAAAAAACCCCGTTCCATTCGATTTCGCGCTCCCCGAAGTTACCAGCATCGCTGTTGACCCGCACAAGATGGGCATGAGCACGATCCCGGCCGGCTGCCTGCTCACCCGGGAACCTGAGATGCTCCAGGCGCTCAATATTGACACTCCCTACCTCTCGGTAAAACAGGAGTACACGCTCGCGGGTACCCGCCCGGGTGCTCCCGTGGTCGGGGCGCTTGCGGTACTGGACTACCTTGGTACTGAAGGAATGACGGCAGTTGTTTCCGGCTGCATGAAGAATACGGAGCGCCTCATAGCGGGTATGGAGACCTTCGGCATCACTCGTGCTGCCACACCTGATGTGAATGTGGCAACGTTCACGTGCAGGCGGGTACCTGAACCCTGGAAAGTTTCGTGGACGAGGCAGGGACACCTGAGGATCGTCTGCATGCCCCATGTCCATCGCGACCGGATTGAGGCGTTTTTAAACGATATTGGTGAAATGTATGCTTGAAAGACTGGTAACATCCCTTGAGTCCTGCCCGATGGTAAAACGGGGGGACTATAATTATTTTATTCACCCGATCACCGATGGCGTACCGATTATAGACCCCGCGCTTCTCCGCGAAGTCTGCGCAGCTATGCTCAAAGTGCTTGACCTGACCGGCGTGGACAAGATCGTGGTGGTTGAGGCGATGGGCATTCACATCGGTTCGATCCTTTCTGTCATGACCGATATCCCCATGACCATCATGCGAAAGAGGATGTACAAATTACCCGGTGAGATTGCCGTTCACCAGACAACCGGTTACTCAAAAGGTGAGCTTTACCTGAATGGCGTGTACAAAGGTGACCGGGTAGTCATCATCGATGATGTGGTGAGCACCGGCGGCACGATGAGGGCATTGTTAAAAGCCCTTGAAATTGCAGGCGCTGACGTCGTGGATGTCTGCATCGCGGTGCAGCGTGGTGACCCGGATATCGGGCGCCCCTATAAATCACTCCTGAAGATAGAAGTGACAGATAAGGTGTATGTTGTTGAACGACATCTCTGACCTTATTGTACGCCTGAAGAAGGGGGGGGCACGCAGGATCGCCCTCCAGTTCCCGGAGGGTCTGAAGCGGCGTTCAGCAGAGGTTGTTGCTGCGCTGAGGGATGCCGGTTTTGAGGTGATGGTAAGTGGTGACCCCTGTTATGGTGCCTGCGACCTTGCCCTTGAAACCCTCGGGATTGCTGATATGCTCGTCCATTTCGGGCATGCTCCGGTTGATGAGCAGCCGCAGGTAATCTTTGAACCATGGAACGTGCCGTTTGACGTGGCAGTACTGGAAAACGCTCTCCCTTTTCTTAAAGGTAAAACCATTGTCCTTGTTACTACGGTCCAGCACGCCAGCATGATCCCGGCAATGAAGACGTTCCTGCGTTCAAAAGGGATTACTGCCATTGTTGCAGGAGGTGGCGGGCGAACGCCGATCCGAGGGCAGGTGCTCGGGTGCAGTTTTGCCGCCGCAAAAGTGAGTGACACTGATGGGGTTCTTTTTGTGGGAACAGGAACCTTTCACCCCACCGGTATTGCACTCGCTACCGGTGCACGCGTGACTGCACTGGATCCGCTCACCGGGACTGCACAGGAAGTGAGCGGGGATTTGCTGATTCGCCGCCGTTTTGCAGTCATAGAAAAAGCACGCGGTGCACGAACCGTAGGTATCATAGTCAGTACCAAAAGCGGGCAGCAGCGGATGGAACTTGCCCGACATCTTGCCGGGCTTAAAAAAGACGCAGTCATCGTTACCATGAGGGAGGTTAACCCGGACGAATTGCTGAACCTCGGTTTTGACTGTTATGTTAATACCGCATGTCCCCGTCTTGCGTACGATGACCAGGTACGCTTTCCGGTACCGGTTCTCTCGCCGCAGGAGTTTGAGATCCTTTGCGGGACGCGGACATGGGAAGACTACGCCATCGACGAGATCGTATGAAGCTCAAGCATCTTGAGATGACCCTCCAGCGACTTACAGGATTTTCCTGCCCGCGTGCGGCACTCGAACAATACCAGACACCGGCTCCTCTGGCTGCACGGATGTTGTTCCATGCACTTATGAAAGGGGATATTGAAGCAAAGAAGATTTGTGATCTCGGCAGCGGAACCGGAGTGCTCGCCATAGGGGCTGCCCTGCTTGGTGCGGAGCGGGTGCAGGGGGTCGATATAGACAGAAAAGCGATCCGGGTGGCGAAGGAAAATGCAGCACTGCTCGACGTTGATGTTGAGTTCATCGTTGCCGATGTTCGGGATGCAGCGCTTCCTGCACATCTCGGTTGTTCTGACACCGTGATCATGAATCCGCCCTTCGGGGCGCAGAAAGCGCATGCCGATCGCCCATTTATCGACCTTGCCCTTACGCTTGCTCCGGTCACGTATAGTATCTTTAATGCGGGTTCTGTCCAATTTGTTGAGACCTACACTGCGGAACGGGCGGGAATTGACGAGCGGATTGGGGGCATATTTCCCATAAAACGTACTTTTTCCTTCCATACGCAGGATGTGCAGGAGATCGGAGTTGAGATACTACGACTGAAACGGAAACCCCAGTCCATCCACGCACCATAAAAAATACCATAACGGGACTTGCCGCAGCACACCTTGTCACTGATATTTACATGCCGGTGTTGCCTGCGATTCTTCCCCTGCTCATGGTAAACAACGGCTACTCCTACCTCGCGGCCGGGCTGCTTGTCACTGCATACAATTTCACCTCATCCATTACCCAGCCTCTTGTCGGCTGGCTCTCGGACACAAAAGGTTTCACCGTGAGCATCAGCCTCAGCCTTCTGGTGAGTGCAGTCTTTATCGCGCTCATGGGCATTGCAAAGGACTATTACCTGATCATGTTCCTTGCCATCATCGCCGCACTGGGGCATGCCTGTTTCCACCCGACAGCATTGAGCCTTGTCAACCGCCTCTGTATCAGCGAAAACCGTGGGCGGATTACCTCGTACTTCGTGGTGGGGGGTAATTTTGGCTATGCGATCGGACCGGTTCTCACCGGGCTTCTTGTCTTCCGGCTGGGGCTTCCCGGGCTCCTCTTCCTCATATTCCCAGCGTTGTTCATGGTACTCGCTCTCAGGTACCTTCTCCCGGGGGAGATCGCCGGAGCATGCCAGTCCCATTCAAGGCCGGAATCCAGAAAAGGGGGAGTACAGTCCAAAAAACCTTTCGTGATTCTCGTGATCGTTTCCGTTCTTCGGGCATGGGCAGTCTTTGCCGCGATCACGTTCCTGCCTATGTTCCTGGTTACCCAGGGATATGATCTCATGACAGCAGGAATCATTATGACCCTGATGCTCCTTGCCGGGGTTGGCGGACAGGTGATGGGGGGGCAGATATCCGACAGGATCGGGAGAAAAGAATTTATGATCATCGGTCTTGCCGGAGCAATTCCTTTCTTTTACCTCTTCTTTGCGAGCACAGGCATTGTTGCTGTCATCTCTATCCTCCTGTTCGGGTTCTTCCTCTGGTCGACATTTGCGGTCGCTGTTGCCATGTCGCACGAGCTTCTCCCGCAGAACGTGGGGCTCGCATCCGGCATCATACTTGGTCTTGCAATAGGATTCGGGGGGTTGGGTGTAGCGGTCAATGGTATAATTGCTGACCATTATTCGCTCGCCGCAGCGCTGGGAACGATTCCTATCCCGATTATTGTGGCGATGCTGATTATGTTTATTCTCCCCTACCCGTGGAAGTCCGTCTCATTGCGTAGCATGCGCCGAGAGGGAACCTGATCAATACAATATCCTTATATGGACGGTTCACAAAAAAAGAGAGTTTGAGGAAAAATATGGATAAGATGGGAATTATCTCGGTAATCATGGGACTTGTACTCTGTGCAATCGGCGGTCTTGCGATATGGATCTTTCTTCCGGAAGTAATAATTGCAGTAAAAGGGCTGATCGGGATCGTGGTGGTGCTCGCGGGGCTTCTTTTGCTTATCTTCGGCTTGCTTATCGTAAACGATTAACGGCAGAGTGGCAAACGCTGACTGCAGGGAGGAGACCTGATCAGAAAATAAGGTTTTTTTACACCTTGACGACAAGGCACTGTGAACCGGCTGTTTCGAGAACCGGTTCTGCCTTCCCGTCAAAAAAATTGTCGAAGGCTTTTTTCACGCCGGGCGCTGTGATATAATCATGGGAGAGGAGGATACCTCCCGGGCTCATGCGGGAATAGAAGAATTCAAGGCACTGCTTTGTGCTTTCGTAGGTATCGACGTCAAGGTTTACCATGGAAAATGTTTTTTCTTTCACCGGATCTGATGTAACGGGGAAGATGCCTTTATAGAAAAACACGTTATTATCATTTTTTAAGTACTCCTTCACGCCGTCGCACGAAGCGGCAAACTTACCCTCATAAAAAGGCCAGATCATATCTATATCGTCCACTTTTGGCAGGCCTTCGAACGTGTCGAAAAG
>JBGOZZ010000028.1:0-9241 GCA_041480465.1 Methanoregula sp.
ATTATCGATGAGAACAATGACCGGAACTTCGAGTACCTGCGCGAGATAGAAATGCATGGTGACGCTATCAGCAAATCCCTCATAGAAGAGAGTCTGGCCAAGAAGAAAATCGCCCATGACATATATAATATGAAACATGGCCTGATCGATTACCTGAACGTACTCTGGGCGACAAAAGATGTGGTGGATTCGTTGCGGTACGGGGATGCTGACCTGATCACCAACGATGAGAAACTCCTGGGCCGGATTGGCATATTATCAGACAATATCGACCGCCATATCGAACTCTCCGAGCAGATGTCCAATGTGCTTTCATCAGGTCTTGAAGTGATGCAGAGTATATACAACAACCAGCTCCAGAGCCTGAATAACCGGTTCGCTCTCGTCACTGCCTACCTTACCGTTCTTGGTACTGCATTTTTAGTACCCAACACTATTGCCACAATTGCAGGAAGCGGAGTTATGGAGGGGGCCATGGGAAAACAGTGGTGGTACGTCCCATTGCTTGCTGTCTCCACCATCGGTGCGACGGCAATCTCATTGCTCTGGGTGATCCATGTCTGGAAAAAAAAGGAAGAGGATTAACTCCATTTTTTCCTCATAGAATCACGTGTTTGATGAGATATTCCTATAGCGACCACAATTATTACCATTTCTTCTTTTTCGATACAGTGCTTTTTTTTTCACGATATACATTGCATTCATATACATTTTATGAAACATCTGAAATGTATCAGATTCAGGAATCGGGGACCGATAACCACTATAAGTGAAAATAAAATAATGGCCTCGTTAAAGAGATTATCGCCGTCATGGGTGAAACCAATGCTCTTATATAGGGTAATTGGTAATATTTTACGTTATCAAGGAGCAAAAAAATGAAGACTGATGATGCAAAGAAGATCATTTCGACCGCCATCGACCGGGAAGTCGAGGCATACACATTTTACCGCACCATATCCGACAAGGTAAAAGATGCAGCACTCAAGAAACTCTTTGGTGAGCTTGCCGGAGAGGAGAAGCAGCACCGGGAGTTCTTGCAGGGAATGCTCTCAAAAGACGTCACCAAGATGCACTTTGATGCAAAGAAGGATTACAAGGTTGTCAATGCAATGCCAAGCCCTCCCCTGTCTGCTGATTTGAAACCGCTTGATGGCCTTGTTCTCGCGATCAAGAAAGAACTTGAAGCAATGCAGATGTACACCCAGCTGGCAGGACTCTCGGCTGAAACGGAGCAGAAGTTCCTCTTTACCCAGCTTGCGAACATGGAAAGCGGGCACAAAGCCCGGCTCGAAGACCTCTACACCAACATGGCCTTCCCAGAAGTCTGGTAACCGTCCCGACAGATAAAAGAACACCACGGGTGCATTACGCATCCACCCGTTTTCCCCTACTTTCCGCTTGTGGAACCCGTGTTTTTTAATTCTTCCGTGAATCCGGCAAGGGTATTTTTTTAAATAGTACCGGGTTGACTGTGTGTGTTATGTCCAATCCCTCCGCATTGTGTGAAGGGAGACAGTTGTCTCGTATTTTGCATCATGTCTCGCCCCCCCACAGTATTCAGGGAAAGATTACCTTGTACAGGACAAAGCATGCATAAATGAGGGAGTCCATGATGATCACGAGTGCCTGATCGCGATATCGGAGAGCGTATTTGCGACATCCTCACAGTTATCAGTCGCTATCTCGAGGTGTTCGTAAATATCCTTGAGCTTGATAATCGTAATCGCATCTGTCGTCTTGAAAAGGTCAGTTACTGCATGTGCAAGTACATCGTCGGCGAGGTTTTCCAGCCGGTTCACTTCAATGCAACGCTCCTCGATGTACCGGGGATCCTTGGTGTTTCTTTCGTTCCTTTCGGGTTTCCTGATCGGTCCTCAGGACAAGGATCGGTGTCTTTGTCTTTCGCGCAACGGTGAATGTGGTGCTTCCGAGAAGTAAATCACGGAACCAGCCTTTACCATGAGCACTCATTGCTATCAGAGATACGTCATCCTCGTCGGTCACTAAGAGGATCATCTCAGTCGGATCTCCAACACGGACGTGAAGGTTTACCTCTGCACCAGCACCGATAAATTCCTTTTTCATGTCCTCGAGCAGGGATTGTGTTTCCTTCACGTAATTATCAATTTCTTGTTGAGATTCTACGCGATTAACGACATGTAAAAGGACGATATGCTTAATTCCCGGGAGCGTTTTTACCATTGCTGCTGCATCGCTGGCAGACCGGGAAAAATCAGTTGGAACCAGTATTTTTGAAAAGAGTTTCATGGAGGACAGATCATGCAATGCTGCTTTTCGGTCAGCTGATACGGAAGCGAAGTGCATGATTAAAACATTCGTCTTTGCATGCCGGAGAATAAAAGATGAAACACTCCCTAACAGAAGTTCCTGGATCGGATTGATGCCCCGTGCACCCATGACGATCAAAGATACGTTTTCTGCTTCCGCAATTTCCAGAATCGCATGTGAAATGGTGCCTTGGGTAATTTCATTGACGATCACGTCAATTTTGGTGTGCACCTTCATCCCGAGATTTTCAAGCAAATTTTTTTTCTCCGCCATGCGGATTTTCACATTTTCAATATGCGGCCCGCATGTCCACCCCATTCTTGACGGGCGGGTTGCATCCACAACATGCAGGAGCACCACTTCCTGTATGCCGGGAATCTGGGTAATGCGATCAAGGATTTGTTGTGAATACGGAGAAAAATCCAAAGCAACCAACACTTTTTCAAACATGCCCCTTCCCCAGTGTGTAATACAGCTGTCGTGTATTAAAAATCACTCTAGTATGTATCCAAAAAAGCAGATACATCAAGGAACTCTGGAATGGCTCAAGATCGAGTATTCCGCCTTCTGTTTTTATGATTTATTATTTATATGACCATCAGATTTTTAATCTGTTACACCTGATACTAATCCTGAATTCTTTATGAGCTTATGGCAGTGGTTTATTCCTCAGGACAAGGTCTTTTTCGATCTGTTCGAACAGCAGGTGTCGATCGTTTCGGAAGCAGGGCACAAGCTTGTCAACCTGACAAAAGATTTCACCAACGTGAAGGAGAAACGCCTCGAGATCGAACTGCTCGAACACCGGGGTGACGATATAACCCATGCCATTTATGAACGATTGAACCGGACCCGCAATCCCCCGCTTACACGTGAAGAGATCTCCAGCCTTGCCTCCTCTTTAGATGAGGTGCTTGACTTTATCGACGGATCGGCAGAAAAGATGGTTTACTATGGAATCGAATCGTCAGATACCTATATGGTGGAACTCGCAAAACTGATCCACTTATCAACGGTGGAGATTGATGCAGCCGTCAAAAATATCCGCTCGATCAAGGATCCTTCGTTCATCCGGGATCGATGTATTGAGATCAACCGGCTTGAGAACCTTGCCGATGACGTGCTCGCCGAAGCGATCACCAACCTCTTCCGGACCAAAGATGCGATGACCATCATCAAGATGAAAGATATCTATGACTGGCTCGAAATTGCCACAGATGAATGTGAAGATGTTGCAGATGTGCTCACCGATATTGCATTTCGTCATTCGTCTTCATAACAATTAATACAAAAATTATCCTGTCTACACCTTTTTTCAGGGTAAAAGTAACAAATTGCTGACAGGTATGTATGCAGCAGGATTTTTCGCTTCACTCGTATTCCTGCCACATGTAGTAACAATTGATCTCGTACATATTTTTGTTCGAAGCATTCGGGATGCTCACGTGCCGTGCACTTGGTTAGGAGTGAGTGTATGTTTTTCCGTCCGAGTTCAGATATGTGTGCTTTTTTTTGAATTATATGATCTCGATCCGTTCACCTGTGATCATATAATGAATATTTTCTGCCATCTTACAGGCATGGTCACCGGATCGTTCGAGATACCGGGCCACCATGATGTAATATGTGCTGCGGGTGATGGTCTTTGGGTTCTCCATCATGAAGGTAAGCATCTCACGTAATATTGAATGCCACAGAGCATCGACTGTATCATCCCGGGAAGAAAAATTTTTGATGGTCTCAAGATTTTCGGTGTCATACGCAACGATCACATCATCGATCATTCCCAATACTTGTTCTGCCATATGCGGAATAGGAAGCCTTTGCGTAAAATCGGGCTGGTCCTGGAGGTCCTTGACCATATCTGCAATATCCTTTCCGTATCTTCCGATGCGTTCAGCAGCGGTGATCATCTTGAGGGTGCAGGCAATCAATCGCATGTCTTTTGCCATCGGCTGGTATAAGGCGATCAACTGGTAGGTGCGGTCCTCCAGAGTAATCGTCACATCCCTTATATGTTCTTTCTTTGAGACAACCTGCAATGCTTTCGTGGAGTCCTGCCCGATCAATGCATCCAGCGATTCACTGAGCATATCCCGCGCGAATTGCACCATCTCTGTTGTATCCTTCTTCAACCTGTTCAATTCTGAGTGAAATTTTTCTGACATCCTATCCACCTACCCGAACCGTCCGGTAATATAATTTTCTGTGAGGTCCTCTTGGGGATTTTCGAAGATCTGGTTTGTCTGCCCGAATTCAATGAGCTTACCCAGATACATAAAGCCGGTATAATCGCTCACGCGAGCAGCCTGCTGCATATTATGGGTGACAATGATTACAGTGTAATCCTGTTTGAGTTCGTCGATAAGTTTCTCGATCTTTGCGGTTGCTATCGGATCAAGGGCGGAGCAGGGTTCGTCCATCAAAATAACCTCTGGCTCGACGGCGAGTGTACGGGCAATGCAGAGCCGCTGCTGCTGCCCACCGGAGAGCCCGAGCGCGGAATCGTTCAGCCGGTCCCTCACCTCGTCCCAGAGCGCAGCATCACGAAGGCTCTGCTCGACAATCCTGTCGAGTTCTGATCGATCCTTTATACCATGGACCCGGGGGCCGTACGCGATATTTTCATAGACAGATTTCTGGAAGGGATTGGGCTTCTGGAAGACCATACCGACCCTCTTTCTCAACTGAACTACATCGGTTCCCAGGGCATGGATATTTTTGTCGGAAAGCAGGATCTCTCCTTTGATCTTCACACAGTCGATAAGATCGTTCAGACGGTTGAAACACCGAAGCAGCGTGGACTTGCCGCAGCCGGATGGACCGATGAGCGCCGTCACTTGGTTCTTCGGTATCTTCATAGATATCGACTGGAGCGCGTGTGTGTCATTGTACCAGAGGTTAAGATCGTGTGTTGAAATGATCGGTTCGGGTGTCATTTTACCCCCGCAGTTTTTTCTGGAAATGGGTTCGCATAATGATCGCCACTGAGTAGATCCCAATCACCAGTAACAGGAGAACCAGTGCAGTCCCGTACTTGTTGGTCGATGAACCCGGCACATTCGTTGCAAGAATATATAGGTGGTATGGCAATGCCATGACCGGATCGGCAAAAGATGAAGGAAGGTACCGCTGGGAAAAAACAACCGCGGTGAACATGATCGGCGCTGTCTCCCCTGCTGCTCTGCCAATGGATAGGATCATGCCGGTCATTATGCCGGGAATTGCCGGCGGTAGGACAACGCGGTAGATCGTCTGCCACCGTGTGGCACCAAGTGCAAGGCTGCCCTCCCTCAGGGATTGAGGGATGTTCTTTAATGATTCTTCCGTTGTCCTGATGATTGTGGGCAACACCATAAGTCCCAGTGTGATCTGACCTGCGATCAGCGAGACGCCGAACTTCAGGAAGTATACAAGGAATGCAAGCCCGAAAAGCCCAAAGACAATCGATGGTGTACCGTTCAACAGGTCAACGGTGGTCCTGATGATCCGGGTAACTTTACCCTCTTTGGTATACTCAATAAGATAGATTGCCGCACCCACCCCGAGCGGAAGCGCAAAGAGAATTGCGCCAAACACGAGATAGAGTGTCCCGACAATTGCCGGGAAAATTCCCCCTGCCCTGCCAAGATCTTTTGGCGACTGTGTCAGGAATTCCCATGAGAGCGCCGGGAGACCATGGATAACAATATCCTGCAGCAGGATAACAAGAATCAGCACGACAATAATCGCTGCTGCCGTAATGAAACAAAATGCTACCTGTTCTGATGTATGCGGTTTAAGGCGGTCCTTGAAGAAGTACGCTGCACCGAGCACAATAAGGACGGGAAGTGCAATCGTGAGAGGGGCGATAACGATGATCGCAGTCACAACAAACAGTAATCCGCAAATTATGAGAGGACGCCGCAGCCGTCCGATAAGGTTCTGCATGATGGCACCTTTCCCCGAATAGCTCCCTGCCTGTCGTTGCCTGATGTTTGTCAGGATCACAACTGCCACCGTGTTGATGATCAGAGTGATTGCGAGCAGGACGACCGCAATACCGAACAACGCGGCATAATGATCGCTTCCGACAGCTACTTCGCCCATCTCAATACCAAGGGTGCCTGTGAGCGTGCGGACCGGTGAGAGAATATTCCAGATCGGTTCCGGAATGATTGCTGCGTTTCCTGTTACCATCAGGACCGCCATGGTCTCACCTATGGCACGCCCGAACCCGAGTATGACGGCCGCTGTGATACCGGAAAGTGCGCTGGGAATGAGCACCCGGCTGATCGTCTGCCAACGTGTAGCGCCGATTGCAAGGGAACCCTCTTTGTATTCCCTGGGTACCATGCTGATCGCATCCTCCGAAATACTGATGATAGTGGGGAGCGCCATGATACCCAGCAGGATTGACCCTGCAAGCCATGTCTCTCCGGTGGGGATATCAAACGTGGTACGTATTACATCGGTCAGTACGATCAGCCCGAAGAATCCGTACACAACCGATGGAATCCCTGCGAGCAGCTCTATTGCCGGTTTGAGGATGTTCTTTGCCCAAAGGGGGGCAAGTTCGGCGATATAGATTGCACACCCGATGGAAAGTGGGACGGCAAAGACCATTGCACCCAACGTAACCAGCACAGTACCCACAATCAGGACAAAGATGCCGTACTCCGGTGGGGAACCGGAAGGATACCAGGTGGTCCCTGTCAGGAATTGTATTATACCGGTCTGCTGGAAGATCGGCAGACTGTCGCGGAGGAGAAACAACAGGATAAAAAAGATAGCAAGAATGGCAGAAAGGGCTGTTAAAAACCAGACGGTTTTGATTACCTTTTCCTTTCGTTCACGCGACTGAGCTGTTGCATGGGTCTGAGGAAATCTTCTGGTACGGGGAGGGAGAGGTTCTTGTCCAGTACCAGTGTCCAAATCCATATAAAAAGAAGAATTGCTGGGAGATCTTATCAATTTGTTCAAATGAGGGATACGTACCCTTCACTATCCACAATCTTCTGTCCGTCCGGGCTCAGGATGAAATCGATGTAATCCTTTGCAAGTCCAGTGGGCTGACCGTTGGTGAACATGAACAATTCACGGTTGATGGGGTACTTCTTGGAGAGAACATTTTCCCTGGTGGGTGTAATGGCATCGTTGGGATCATTGTACCAGATGGGGAGCGCTTTGACATCCGGGGTGATGAAACCGATCGAGACGTACCCGATTGCGCCTGGTGTCTGAGCAATGGTCTGGGCTATCGCACCATTGGAGTTCTTCTCAAGCATGCTCTTGGTCGGGGCTTCACCTTTCAGGATACCTTCGGGAGCTTTGTCAAAGAACTCACGGGTACCTGATGCACTGTCACGCCCAACAACGACGATCTGGTTGTTGGTGTTGGGCACACTACCGCCAAAAATCTGCGTCCATTTGGTGATCTTACCGGTGTAGATGCTCTTGACATCATCCGCACTGATGACCTTGATCTCGTTTGCCGGGTTGACAATAATGGCAATACCATCTTTTGCGACAACTGTCCTGACAAGTGCCGGGTATTTGGTTTTCTCCGTTGCACTTAACTCACGTGAGGACATGCCGATATCAACAGTCTTCTCGCCAATCTGCTGGACACCGACCCCCGATCCCCCTCCGGTTATCTGGATATCGGCGTTCGGGTGGGTAGCCATATACACTTCAGCAGCCTTCTGTGCAATGGGCAGGACGGTGGTTGAGCCACTGACTTTTATGCTCTGTTTCGTTCCCGAGACAGGAGGTACTGTGGTTGGGACCGAGGCCGCAGGTGACACCTGACCGGAAGGAGTCGATATCGAAGCCTGCGGGGGCGTAACTCCGGACGTTGTAGGCACCGTTGTTGCTGTACTGGTTTTCTTTGCATTGTCCGTGCAGCCTGAAACCGCGATTGCACTGACAAGCAGGACAATAAGGCTCAGCGTTACGAACAAGGACGTACTCAATTTTGAATTCATGGTGTTCATCCAGATAATAAACCGGAGGAGATATACCCTTTTTCGACAGAAAATATAGTTATATATATTGTTATCAGAGAACAATAGAGATATACAATAGACAATCAGGTTGTTGATATGGAGCTCCGGAAAGTCCAGTTTACAGGAGGATCATCATATGTCCTTACCTTGCCAAAGGAATGGATCGATGCAGAAAAGATCAAAAAGAATGACTCACTGGGTGTGGAGGTGCAGCCGGACGGGGCACTTCTTATTACCCGACATATCGAACAGGAACCGGCCCAGAGAACAAAAGAGTTCGATCTTGCTGCTATTACCGAACCAGCGTACCTTTTCCGCCTGCTGATTGGTGCATATATCTCCGGCTATACCGTAATTGTCATCCGCTCACAACAACGGTTGCCCCCGTTTGTTCGTGTAGTTGTCCGGGAATTTACCCAGATGACCATCGGACAGGAAGTAATCGAGGAATCTGATACGGTAATCACATTGAAGGATCTTCTGAATCCCGCCGAAATGCCGTTTGACAACACCATCAAGAGGATGTTTATGATCGTCAAGGCGATGCATGAAGACGCAATTACGGCTATCCGTTCACAGAATCAGACTCTTTCCAGTGATGTCACGGCACGGGACAATGATGTCGACCGGCTTCACTGGCTGATAGCCCGACAGACAAATATGATCCTGTCCAATGCCACACTCTCCCGTAAAATGGGTGTTTCACCCATTATGGCGCTGCATTATTTTACCATTAGCCGGATTATTGAAAGAATCGGGGACCATGCAGAAAGGATTGTCTTTATTGCGCAGCCGGTTATTACGAAAGGGATAGATCCGAATATCATGGGCAAGATTGCAAAAGCCAGTGAACTATCGGTGGGAATATTTAACCGGAGTATTGTTTCATTTTTCAATACCGATATGAAAAAGGCGAACCAGAATATCGAATCGCTGCAGGTTCTCAAAACCCTGTGTGAGGA
>JBGOZZ010000029.1:0-9218 GCA_041480465.1 Methanoregula sp.
CCGCCGTACCCCGGAGGGGCCCTGAGGCGGGTAATCCTCCTGAATAAATATTTTTCACAGGAAGGGAAGTGAAACAAAGAGTTCTCTAAGCCACCCGGCAGGCAATAGACCATAATCGCCGGTCCAAGAATGAGTCAGGCGACAGAATTCGAAACAAAGAGACATTAATTATGCCACAGGAAAACAGGTATATGTTCATTCATCTGAGTGACACGACCCGTAGCGGGAACGATCCCTCTCAGTCCAGTTACGAGATATCAGCATGATCTTCAAAAAACCTCTCCCGGATGACCCATCCTTTACTGACAGCGAATCCGGAAAAATCCGTGACGAATGCACCATCCTTAACCGTATCAAAACAAGGGGTGAACTTGGTGAGGCCATCTCTCAGATTATGCTTCGTTACTCTCCCAAAGATCTCCAGCAGATGAAACGGAATTTTGGAGTCAGGATCAGAGATATCACCCCGGAATACCGCGATCAGCTGGAGGTGAAGATCGCCGAGCACCTGACGGGAACATGGCAGACCATCCACCTGATGAAACAGCAGGGGGTCTATGCCACGATGCATGACCCGCTCACTGACCGGCAGAAAGAGTTCTGGATTATGGTGATCGCACAGTGCGAATCTGCAGAAACTGGTGAAGATGCCCGGCTCCGGCTCTCAAAATTCCTTCTCGCGGGGTTCTGTATGTTTGTACTCAACGAACCGGGACATGCCGTAGGTACACCGTTTCCTGGTGGTGATAAGGTGGAATGTATCGACGGTGTTTATTACTGCCCGGTCAGGGAGAAGGCTGATGATGTGAATGCAGCACTCTGTCCGTTCTGCCCCGCCCTCCAGACTCCTGAGGTCGGGTATCTCAGGCCACCGCTGAACGCGAGTGAGCACCGGAAGCAGGAGTTTATCGAACACTGTCACAAATTCCATAACTTCAATGGCTGATCCCAAAAAATCTGTAAAATCACTTTTTTTTTAAAATAACACACAGTTAATTGTGAATTTTTCATTTAATCTGGAAATTTGGAATTTTCTTAATTTTTTTTTACATGAGGATTTTCATACATCGTAAACCATGGCTTGTTCTTTCCATTGAGATAATTCTTGGAATATTCCTTGTCTCTTTTTTCAATCGCTGCCCTTGCTTGTTTTTTAATTGTATCAGAGACCGGCTCAATAATTTTATTTTTCCGAGGCTTTTCCCTAATTAAACGCTCTTAAAATCAGCCGATAAACAGCGCTAAAAGAAGAGTAGGGCTCCCTCAAAAATCTGATAATCTGCACGTGTCTTTGAAGTGACCATCGTCTGACCGGGTAGATTCATAATTTGGACATTTACAATTGCAAGCAACCTCCTTTCATTCCTGACCTCTTAGCAGTGATGCTAGCTTATCGAGCTGTGAAATGTGCACAAGCGCCAACACTTCATCGTCCTGCTGCAGCACCGTTTCGCCGCGTGGAATGATGAGCTTCCCTCCCCTGATGATGGCAGTCAGCACGCATTCGTGGGGAAGGTCGAGCTCCCGGACAGGTTTTCCGGCTGCAACAGCCCTCGAGTCCACTCGGTTTTCCACAAGGGAATACTGCCCCTTGCGTAATTTGAGCAGAGTCATCATATCCCCAAGTGACATCTCTTCGGCAATCAGGTGTGCCATCAGGTCAGCCTGGTTCAGTGCTACATCAACGCCCATTTCCGGTGTGAATAACCACGCATTTTTCGGGATATTTACCCGGGCAATAGTGCGGGGGACATTGAACTCGAACCTGGCAAGGCTGGTTATCACCAGATTGGTCTCGTCTGCCCTGCTGACTGCCGCCACGACATCCGCCTGACGGATACCAGCGGCTTCAAGTACGCTGGGATCAGTGATGTTTCCCTGCACACAGACATCTGCCGGAAGCTCCTGCTGGAGTCGTGGAAATTCCTTTCGATCCCCTTCGATCACCTTCACATTATATCCATCGACAAGCAACAGGGAGGCGAGATATGTGCCTACTTTGCCCCCGCCGACCACAAGAACATTCTTCATGATACCCCTACCTCAGCTCATTCCGAGCAGCGCTTTTAAGCGGTCCGTCGCATCAGGTGTAACCGCAAGATGAATAAGGTCATGTTCCTGGAAGATCGTACCAAGCGTCGGTATTGAAGTTTTACCGCCCCTGGTGATTGCAACCACCTGGGTCTCAGCCGGAACCGTCAGCTCATTCACCATCCTGCCGACCAGGTTGGGAGGTACGTCAGTCTCAACAATACCGACCTCACCATTCCCCAGCCTCTTTATCGGTTCTAACGGGGAAAAAGTGAGCAGCTCGGCAAACCGCTGGGTTCCTAGTGCAACAGGAGTGACAGTCTGCACACCGAGCCTCCGGTAGATCTCGGCTTTAAGAGGATCGTGTACGCGGGCAACAACGCGGGGCACCTTAAAGACCTGCCTGGCGAACCGGGCCACGATGATATTGATATCATCACTTGCTGTCAGCGCGGCTACTCCGTCCGCCCTTTCGATACCTCCCTTTAAAAGCACCTCACGATCAAGACCATTCCCGTGGATGATTTGCCCCAGGAACGGAGGACCAAGGCGTTCAAAAGCGGTCTGGTCATTATCCACTACCGTTACATCACAATTGTTCAAGCTGAGAGTCTTTGCCAGTTCGGTACCCTGTCTGCCGCAACCAATAATTATGATTTTCATAAAGATCCTCCTAATTCAGACACATTTTTCATCCTTCGTTCTTTCCATTGCACCTGCCCCTTGCGCAATTCATCAGCCAGCAGTAGTGATGGCGTCCAGGCAAATAAAAATAGCCAGTTTTCGAGAGGGAACGCCGCAGTCCCGAACAGATGCTGGAAAAACGGGACATAAACGATTAAAGAGATCAGCAGAAGTTCTGAGCCGATACCGATCCAGACCATCCGGTTACTGAACCAGCTTATCCGGAAGGCCGACATGCGTTCGGTACGATGCGCAAAGAGGTTTCCAATCTGGGTAGTGACAACCACGCCTAGCGACATCGCGGTTGCAGACTGGTAAAGGATCCCAGTTGATGGAAGATCAAGCCACTGGCCCCAGTAACCGTTAATCCAGAACTGGAAATAAAAAACTGACATTACCGCGAAACTCTGGATTAAGCCTAAAAACAAGTATGCACGGGCGAGCAAAGATCGGGTGATGACATGCTCCCTCAGGTCACGGGGCGGGCTGTCCATCAGCCCCGGCTCGGGCGGCTCATCGCCCAGTGCCAGTGCCGGCACCATATCGGTGCCAAGATCGATGGAGAGTATTTCCATCACGCCGAGTGCAAGCGGAATACGTGCACGACTCAAAGCCCAGATAATAAAGGGTACTGCTTCGGGCGTGTTGCTCGTAAAGATATAGCTGATGAACTTCTTGATATTGGCATAGACGCCCCGTCCCTCCTCGACAGCATTGACAATAGAGGCAAAGTTGTCATCAGTCAGGATCATATCTGCGGCCTCCTTCGCCACATCAGTGCCGGTAATGCCCATGGCGACACCGATGTCAGCTTTCTTGAGCGCCGGTGCATCGTTCACCCCGTCACCGGTAACCGCCACGATATGCCCCATCTCCTGGAGTATAGTTACCACCCGGAGCTTGTGCTCCGGCGCAGCCCTTGCAAAGATGACCTCATCATTCAGGACAGATTTGAGCGTTTCGTTATCCATGGCATCGATATCGGCACCGCTGATAATACGAGGATGGGGCTGTCTGATAATACCGGTGCGCCATGCGATACTCTCTGCAGTCAGTCCGTAATCACCGGTGATCATGACGATACGGATGCCTGCGCGGTGGCACTTGTCGACTGCCAGGGCCACTTCTTCTCGCGGGGGATCCATCATCGCCATCAGCCCAAGAAAAGTCAGGCTGCATTCGATAACCTCAGGCCGGTGGTCAGTCATATCATCTGGCAGCTCACGCAGGGCGACCGCAAGTACACGCAACCCATTCCGGGCGTACTCATCGTTCGCCGCCATGATCTCTTCTATGAAATTCTCATTCATTGGATGGTGTTCTTTGTTCAGCCAGACGCGCGTACACAGACTGAGGATCTCTTTGGGTGCTCCTTTCACGTACACCACCTGAGACAACTGCATCTGGTGGATGGTGCTCATCCGTTTGCGGGTTGAATCAAAGGGTACCTCGCGGAGACGGGGCATAAGACGGGCCTCGGCTTCCAGATCAAGTCCTGCCTTAAGTGCCACCACCTTCATCGCTGCCTCGGTGGGATCGCCAAGAACCGTCCAGTGGGGAGATTTCGAACTCGGCGGGATTAACCGTGCATTGTTGCAGAGACTGCCTGCAAGAAGCAGTTGGCGGAGATCACCGTCAAAGGGAGCCGGAACCGGTTGACTGCATTCCATGATCTGACCTTCAGGGATGTATCCCGCGCCGGTCACCGTCAACCCCCGCTTAAAAAGCCACAGGCCCCGTACAGTCATCTCGTTCTGGGTGAGTGTCCCGGTCTTATCAGTGCAGATCACCGACGTGCAACCCAACGTTTCGACAGCCGAAAGCCGTTTGATCAACGCATTGCGCCGGGCCATGCGCTGCGAGCCCATGGCAAGCGACAGTGTCACGAGCGGCAACATCCCCTCCGGCACAAACGCCACCACCATACCCATGGCAAAGATGAAGCTCTCGGCAAGGTTTACACCGACCAGCACAGCGGCAAGCAGGAAAAAGATAACACCAATACTGCCGGCAATGATGGTCACCACCTTTGTTGTAAATGCCATTTCTTTCTGGAGAGGACTGAGTTCCTCCTCAACCGACTGAGTCAGATGAGCAATCTTCCCGAACTCAGTTGCCATTCCGGTGGCAAAAACAACAGCTTTTCCTGTCCCGGTTGTGACGCTTGTGCCGGCAAATACCAGATTGGGTAGTTCGGCATAGGCAAGGTCTGATTCAAGGATGGCTTCATTTGTCTTTCGTACCGCATGCGACTCACCTGTAAGGGTTGACTGATCAATCCGTAGTTCAGAGACATCCACAAGACGACCGTCAGCTGATATGCGGTCGCCCTCAAACAACAGCATCAGGTCGCCAGGAACAAGTTCTTCTGCAAGGATGCGCCGCTCTTCCCCGTCACGCAGCACGCGTGTATAGTGAGGGAGAAGCTTTTTTAGGGCTTCGGTTGCCTTTTCAGCCCGGTACTCCTGCCAGAAGGAGAAGAGGCCGTTGATCACGTTGACCATCCAGATGGCAATGCCGAGCTGGGGCATCTGGGCGATGAAGCCGACAATACCGCCAATCCACAGCATTATCGCCATTAAGTGCGTGAAATTTCCAAGAAATTTTATGTAAAGCGGTTTTTCTTTGATTTTTTGTATTGTATTCGGTCCAAAGCGCTTCAGATTCTCTTCAGCTTCGAACGTGCTCAGGCCACCGGCGTTTGTTGCAACCAAAGAAAAGACATCGGTAACAGGCAGGGTATGAACAATCCGTACAATGGCGGTTATATCTGGGATGTCTTTCTCACCAGTCATATCCTGAGCGCCTGTTATGATAGAGCCGTCAGTAGATTCCCTTATTCTCTACTCTGTAGCAAGACTACACAAGTTGTAATATATAAACTAATTCATGGTCTCTCCAGTCATACCATGTCCTGCTGCTGCCACTCCCTGGCCAACGGTGTCATTTCTCCCATGCATATGGGACGGATACGCAATGGCTGTTTTACAGCTAAAAAAGAAAAAAGAAAAATCAAAATTTTCGGCAGCGTCTTCCGTCAGGTACCATGAATTTTGCCCTGTCCAATACCCTCCATAGGGCTAAAGGACAGGAATATGAAGTTTAGAATTTTTTTCATCTATATCGGCGATAATGTGATCAGATCCTCATAGCAGCATACAGACACTGGTTTGAGTTCTAATTTTAAAAAGAATCATTATTAAAAGATATAATGATATTTTAAAAGAGATTTATTGTTTTTTTATTAATATTACACAATTAACTGTGATTTATTAAAAAAATTAAGTCACATCGAGTCGTATCTCTTTCTATGAAAACCAACTCAGAAATTTAACTAGTGCTTTCGTATCGCCCCTGCATCACACGAGACGGAAGGATATATTTTATCCTGCATCTTTCTCTATTGTAATGGAAGTCAGCGGAGCACTGGCCTGACAGCTTGTACGTTTACGGGGCACTGACCATGGATACACCAAACCTGTCTGTTGACAGCCCTTCTTTCTATATCAACCGCGAACTGAGTTGGATACGGTTCAACCGCCATGTTCTTGATGAAGCACTGGATGAAACCCACCCTCTTCTGGAACGGGTGAAGTTCCTTGCAATCTTTGCCAACAATCTCGATGAATTTTTCATGGTGCGTGTCTCCGGTCTCCAGCGGCAGCTTGCGCAGGGAGTGCTGAAATCTCCTCCGGATGGCATGACGCCGGGGCAGCAGCTGGAAGTAATCCGGCAGATGCTCATTCCGGAACTTGAGGCCCAGTACTATATCTGGCATGAAGAGATCCTGCCGCGGCTGGACGCCGCAGGTATCCACGTCCACATGTATACAGGACTTTCGGATCAACAAAAAAATGTTATGCATACATTTTTTGTAAACGAGGTATTTCCGGTCTTAACTCCCCTTGCATTTGACAGTTCCCACCCGTTCCCCTTTATCTCAAATCTTTCCCTGAACCTTGCCATTATCGTGAGGGATCTGAATAAAAAAGATTTTTTTGCACGGGTGAAGGTCCCGACAAACCTTTTTTCCCGTTTTGTCCGGATTCCTCCTTCCCCGGAAGATGCCGGTGGTGATGTTTCTGATGTGCATTTCGTGTATCTTGAGGAGATTATTGCCGCACACCTTGACATGCTGTTCCCAGGATTGGATGTTATTGCATCGTTCCCTTTTCGGATCACTCGTGATGCAGACATTGAGATCGAAGTCGATGAAGCCTCGGATCTCCTGACAACGGTAGAAGAGATCATGGAACAGAGAGCAAGGGGAAAGCCGGTGCGCATTGAGGTGGATCATTCCATGCATGACGGTATATGCCAAATGCTGGAGAAGAAACTGGGGATCAGTCCCTCAATGCTCTACCGGATCGGTCACCCGGTAGGCATAGCTGACTTTATGCAGCTTCTCGCACTTGATCGCCCCGACTTGAAAGACATCCCGTTTCTTCCGTCAGTTCCTTCAGATCTCGCTGAGGGAAAGGATATTTTTTCCGCCATACGCCATCACAATATTCTCCTCTATCACCCGTATGACAGTTTCTCCCCTATGGTAAACTTCATCCGTCAGGCAGCCCATGACCCGGACGTACTTGCCATCAAAATTACCCTGTATCGCGTGGGCTCGAATTCCCCGATCGTAAATGCTCTCATGGAAGCACGGGAGAACGGGAAGGCGGTCGCTGCATTGATCGAACTCAAGGCCCGTTTTGACGAAGAGAACAATATCGGGTGGGCCCGTGCTCTTGAACACGAAGGGGTCCATGTTGTGTACGGTGTTGTCGGTCTGAAGGTTCATGCTAAACTCTGCATGGTCGTACGGCGGGAAAGAGACGGGATACGACGTTATGTGCACCTTGGGACCGGGAATTACAACGCCAGCACGAGCCGAGTCTATACCGACTTTGGCCTGTTTACCTGTGACAAGGCAACAGGTGAGGATGTTGCAAACCTTTTTAATTTCCTTACGGGGTATGCACGGATTGAACAGTACCAGAAACTGCTGGTTGCACCGGTAACCCTGCGTAAGGGAATTATTGACCGGATTGACCGTGAAATTTCCCGGCACCGCGAGCATGGTAACGGCCACCTGGTCTTCAAGATGAATGCACTGGTTGATCCTGTCTGCATCGCTGCGCTGTACCGTGCGTCACAGGCCGGGGTGAACGTTGAGCTGCAGGTGCGGGGTATCTGTTGCCTGCGACCGGGAATTCATCAGGTAAGCGAAAATATCACGGTGAGTGCGATTGTCGGGCGGTTCCTTGAACATGCACGGATTTATTATTTCCATAACGGGGGCAATGAAGAGGTCTTTTTGGGAAGTGCAGATCTCATGCCGCGTAACCTTGACCGGCGGGTCGAAGTGCTGTTTCCCGTTGAAGATCCTGCTATACGAAAAGCGATTGTATCCGATATTCTTCCTGTCCAGCTGATGGATAACGTCAAAACACGCATCCTGAAATGCGACGGAACCTATGAACGGCGGTCGGCTGGCAGAGATGAACTCCTGAATGCACAACGATGGCTGGTAGATCACCGTGGGATCTGGTATAATGATCTCCGTTAAGGAGCCTGACCGGGTAGGAGCAGCCTGCATTTTTGGTGTGCAGCGAATTCTTCCGCTCCTTGACGCATTTCTCCATGAGATCGGGGGTGTCAGGTCCGCCCGGGATATCGAACATATCCACCGGATGCGTGTGGCATCCCGGCGACTCAGAGCTGCCATCCCCCTCTTTGGGTCCTGTTTTCCCCCCAAAAAATTCCGCAGGTGGATGCAGGAACTGCAACAGATTACCCGGGCTCTCGGTGATGCCCGGGATACTGACGTCCAGATAGCGTTTTTATTACACCTGAAGGAGAAGAGAGCACAAAAAAATGATCCAGATCCCGGTGCCCGGCCGCCGCGCCTGACTGATGGCGTAGAGACCATCCTGCTCACGCGGCTGCAGAAAAAGCGCCAGAAACTCCAGAATGCCGTCCTGTCAGCCCTGGAAAATCTGGAGAGGAGCGGGATACCAGAGGATATGAGAGCCGAATGCACCAATCTGCTCACCAGGGCAAAACAAGCCCGGGCAAAACCGGCTGTGTCTGGAATCCCTGCGGTTGCTGCCACCCGCATCTCCAGTCGCCTCGATCTCCTTTTGCAGTATGAACGCTGGGTACATAATCCGGATGCTGTTGCAGAACATCACGCGATGAGAATCGCGGCAAAAAAACTCAGGTACACCATGGAAACGTATGCCCCGGTCTACCGCCGGAATCTCAAAAAACCCCTTGCACGGGTAAAAAAAATCCAGGAGATTCTTGGTGACCTCCATGATTGTGACGTCTGGATTGACACGGTGATGGCCATGCTCCTCGATGAACGCACATCACCCGGAACAGACATTACCTCCCCCGATATTCAGGAGAGCAGGGTGACCAGCTACCGGCACTTCTTATCTGAACGGGAGAAGGAGCGGAAAAGAATATACAGGAGATTTGTGAGATACTGGGAATCAGTCAGG
>JBGOZZ010000030.1:0-9210 GCA_041480465.1 Methanoregula sp.
ATCTGCAGAATATCGATAAAGGAGAAACCCTTATGGACCAGCGCCTCGCGTATGAGGCGTTTGAGTTGATCTCGTTTATGCGTGTAGCCACGGGCGATGAAACTTGCCCCGGAGCTCAGCATCAGTTCGAGAGGATTCAAAGGGTACTCTTTTGCTCCGCCCGGTGTGGAACGTCCCCGGTAGCCATAGGGTGAAGTGGGGGTATATTGCCCGGTTGTCAGTCCGTAGACCCGGTTGTCATGTACAAGCACGGTGATGTCAAGATTCCTTTTTGCCCCGAAGATCAGGTGATCAAGCCCCTCAGCATAGGAGTCCCCGTCCCCGGTGATACAGATGACCTTGAGATCCGGGTTTGCCAGCCTGATGCCGGTAGCGACCGGAATCGTCCGCCCGTGCAGCGAGTAAAACCCGTTCAGGTTCATGAAATCGAAGGTTTTGCCGTGCTGGCCAATCCCGGTAACAATGACAATATTTTCAAGGGGAAACCCCTCTGTTTCCATACTCATCAGCACATCCTTGAGTGCATGCTGGATGGCAAAATTGCCACACCCCGGGCACCAGGTGTTCTTTGCCGTGCTGATGAGTTCATTCCCGGTCATGGGATCACCTTGTTCAATGCTGCTTCAAGCTCATCGACCATAAACGGCCTGCCGTCATACTTCAGGATCTTCCCTGAAGGTGTATACCCGAACCTGCTCACAAGTGCGGCGAGTTGACCTGACTCATTGGTCTCGACAGCGTAGAACTGTTCTACGCCATCCATCGCCCGGGCAAACGCTTTTTCCGCAAATGGCCAGAGCACAACCGGCTGGACCATACGGAAACCCTTCTTCCTCGCCAGTTCTTCGCACACTCCTTTTGTGGACCCCCAGCAGAGTAAGGCTGTTGGAGAATCCATTACTCCCCAGGTATTGACGGGGCTTATCCCTTCGATCTCATGGGTAAGCCTGTCCATCTTTTTCATCCGCTTGTCCGCCATCTCTTTTGTTACCATGGGATCTTCTGTCGTGATCCCGTCCGGATCATGAACATGGCTGTTCACCCTGATGATCTCTCCTTTGGCAGGCGGGAACCTCAGAGGGGAGATCCCGGAATCCGTCAGGGCATACCTGAGATAAGGATGAATGCCGGGATCTGCCATGACCGGTCCGGCCGCATATCGTGTCCCCGTATCCGGTTCCACGCTGTACAGTCCTTCGCAGATGAGACGATCGGGGAGGAGAATGGCAGGAATCTGGTACTTCCATGCAAGATCCAGTGCCATTCCTGACCAGTGGCGTGCCTCACCAGCGTCGCCCGGTGCAATGATCATGCGGGGGAACTCTCCCTGCCCGGCATGCAGGGCAAAATGAAGGTCTGACTGGGCAGAATAGGTCGCAAGACCGGTACTTGGCCCGGTACGCTGGCCAAGAATAATCAGGATTGGCAGTTCTGCAATACCTGCCAGGCTCAGCGCCTCGGTCATCAGGCAGAACCCGCCGCCTGAGGTACCGACTGCTGCCCTCGATCCCGCGTAGGAACACCCCAGAGCCATCAGGATCACGGCGATCTCGCTCTCCGGCTGGAGAACACGGATATGGAGCTCATCTGCATAACCGGCAAGGAAATGAAGGATATTGGAGGTTGGTGACATCGGATAACTGAAATACATCTCAAGGTCTGCCTCAACCAGCCCGATACTGATCGCCTCGTTGCCGGTCAACACCGGGAAAACGGGTTTTCCTGTGCCGGGAACCTGTCGCCGTTCCTCTGATGCTTCATACGCCCTACGGGCAACACGCAGGTTCTTTTCAGCTTCTTTCGGCATAGATTTCCTCAGCACGTCGGTTGAGGTGTCCCAGTTGAGGCCTGCTGCCCGTATGAAAGCCCCGATTATGGCAGAATTTCCCATTACAGGAGGTGCTTCTTCGGCAGCCAGGATATCCTTCACCGGAATTCCGATGCCTTCTGCCAGTTTCACCGTGCCGGTATCGTATATGACAGTCCCCCGCTCCCCCAGTCGCTGCCGGTGAAGGTTTATCGTCTCATGGTTGAGAGCAAGGATGAAATCCACCTGTTCCCTCACGGCACCGATCTCTTCTTCTGCTGCACGGATGATTGCAAAGTTATGCCCGCCTTTGATCAGCGACGGGTAATCGAAGTACATATGCACCCGGTACCCGCCCCGGGCAAGCAGGTGGGCGATGATCTGGCCGGCACTTGAAATCCCGTCTCCGGCCTTCCCGCCGATTAGTACAGATACTTCTCTATCTGCCATACGATCTCTCCAGACACTGGTGAAAAATACAATTCCTGCCATTGGATAAAATGGTATCCTCAAAACCTGAAAACCAGAATACGATCTGACCCGATGCGTACTGTTATCTACCTTTATGCAATACACGAGACGTAATGGAGGATATCAATGTATGGGCGAACCGGGCTTGCACTGCTATGATGTGATCATCATCGGAGGGGGGTTGACCGGGCTGCGTGCCGCCCTGCAGCTGTCCCGGGCAGATTGTTCCTGTGCGATACTGTCAAAGGTCCACCCGCTGCGATCCCACTCGGTATCTGCACAGGGCGGAATGAATGCGTCCCTGGGAAATGTCCCCGGTAACGAGGGTGCCATGGACAGCTGGGAGCGGCATGCGTATGATACTATCAAGGGATCGGATTATCTCGCGGACCAGGACGCGGTGGTGCGCATGTGCAAAGAGGCAGCAGCGTCGGTCATTGAGCTGGAGCACATGGGCACGGTCTGGTCGCGGCTGGAGAACGGGAAAATCGCCCAGCGCCCGTTCGGGGGAGCCGGATTTCCCCGGACCTGTTATGCTGCAGACAGGACAGGCCATACTATACTCCATACCCTCTACGAGCAGGTGACTGATAAAAAAATACCCATATACGAAGAATTTTTCGTCACCTCGCTTGTCACTGATTCCGGATGGTGTACAGGATGCACCGCACTGGAAATCCTGACCGGAACGGTCCATGGGTTCTGTGCAAAAGCGACCCTCATGGCCACGGGGGGATTCGGGAGGATCTATTCCAGGTCTACAAACGCAATCATCAATACAGGAGACGGCCAGGCACTCGCGATCCAGGCAGGAGCCTCCCTTAAGGATATGGAATTTGTCCAGTTCCACCCGACATCCCTGATGGGGTCAAATATTCTTATTTCTGAAGCAGCCCGCGGTGAGGGCGGTGTCCTGGTCAATAAAAACGGAGAGCGGTTCATGACACGCTATGCTCCTCATTCGGCAGATCTCGCCCCACGGGATGTGGTCGCCCGTGCTATCGAACAGGAGATCGCTACTGGCAGAGGTTTCGAAGGGGGCTATGTGCACCTCGATCTCCGCCATCTTGGTGCGGAGCGTATCCGGGAACGCCTGCCCGGGATCCGTTTGATCGCGATGGACTTTAAGGGCGTGGATCCCATCACCGGACCGATCCCGGTACAGCCAGCCCAGCATTATTCCATGGGAGGGATCGATGTGGGAATTGAGGGTCAGTCACGCCTTCCCGGCCTGTATGCGGCCGGTGAATGTGCCTGCATCAGTGTCCACGGGGCAAACCGGCTCGGGGGAAATTCACTCCTTGAAACGGTAGTATTCGGGAGGCTGGTGGCAGATTCTGTCATCCGGGATGTACGGTCAGAACCCGTTCCGGCTACCGGGCCGGTCCTTTCAGCTATGAAGGAAATAGAGGGAAAGATCAACGGCATTCTCGGGCGGAGCGGAGGGGAGCCGCTCTTTCCGATCCTCGACTCTTTAAAAGAGACGATGTACACAAAATTCGGTATCTTCCGGGAAGGGAACAGTATGGTAAAAGGACGTGCAGAGATCGATAAACTACGGGAAAGATTAGGAAATATCTCAATCTCCGACAGGGATCGTGCAGTAAACCAGGCCCTCGTCCGGTATCTCGAGCTCGAATATATGGTTCAGGTAGCAGAAGCAGTAGCTCTGGGCGCGATAAACCGCAGGGAGAGCCGTGGCTCGCACACAAGAACGGACTACCCCGCCCGGGATGATGACCACTTCTTAACCCATACGATATCCAGCCGTCAGAACGGGGGAATTGCAATTACCTATGCCCCGGTCACACCCGGCATGTTCACTCCGGAAAAGCGGGTGTACTGATGAAACTGAAGGTGTTCCGTTTCCGCCCCGGCATGGAAAAACCGAGGTATGATACGTTTGCGATCGAATCTGAGCCAGGCAAGACCGTCCTCACCGCACTGTTTGAAGCACAGTCGAGGTATGATGACTCCCTCGCCTTCCGGTATTCCTGCCGTGGTGCGGTCTGCGGCACGTGTGCGATGCTGATCAACCGCGTGCCACGGCTTGCATGCCGGACCCAGCTTGGGGCGCTGGCAGCCGGCACCCTGGATCTCCCACTCTCCCATTACACCCTGCCGCCCTTCTCAGAATCGTGGGATAAAAAAGAGGAAATTCTCGTAGAGCCGCTCCCGAATCTGCCGGTGATCAAGGATCTCATCGTGGATATGGGGACATTTTTTACCTGCTACCAGGCAGTCGAACCGGTGTTCAGGCCCGGGGATCCGGATCCGGAAAAGGAACGGCTCATGACACCGGAAGCGGTCCGCGAGCTTGAGCAGTATACCACCTGTATCCTCTGTGCTGCCTGCTTTGCAGCGTGCCCGGTCAATGGAAAAAATCCCCGGTATATCGGACCGGCGGCACTCGCAAAACTCTACCGTTTCCACATCGATCCGCGTGAACAGCCGGGTGCCGCCAGGCTCATGAGTGCCGATCGGCCGGATGGATGGTGGGCATGTGAGTTCCACACCAACTGCCGCAGGGTCTGCCCGAAAGGGGTGCCACCGGATAAGGCCATAGGACATGCCAGGCAGGAACTTAAAAAAATAAAACAAAAAAGGGAATCAGGAGGAGATGGAGCATGATGCGACACGAGCGTGACCCCCTCGGTGTCCGGGATGTACCTTCAGACGTATATTACGGCATCCAGACACTGAGAGCTGTAGAGAATTTTCCGGTCAGCGGACGCAGGGAACCACCGGAACTGATCGCTGCATATGCTGTGATCAAAAAAGCGGCTGCTCTTACAAATATGGAGCTTGGTAGTCTTGACCTGCAGCGGGGCATGGCAATTGTAACTGCAGCAGAGGAAGTCCTTGCAGGGAAATTTGCCGATCAATTCCCGGTTGACATTTACCAGGCAGGTGCAGGAACTTCATTCCATATGAACGTGAATGAAGTGATTGCAAACCGGGCACTGGAAATCCTTGGAAGATCCCGCGGGGATTATGAATTCCTGAGCCCGAACGATCATGTCAACCTTGCCCAGTCATCTAATGACACATTTCCCACTGCCTCGCACATCGCAATAATCAAGGATGCACAGTTCCTCGACAAAGTGCTCGGAGATCTCGCCGCAGCATTGCAAAAGAAAGGGGATGAATTTGCATTGCTGCCAAAGAGTGGAAGAACGCACCTGATGGACGCGATCCCTGTCACGCTCGGTGACGAATTCTATGCGTACAGTGCCGCTATTGTCCGGGCCGCAGAACGGATCCGGGAACGCAGGGATGGTCTGCTGGAAGTGGCAATAGGTAGTACCGCGACCGGAAACGGGGCAAACGCACCTCCGGGATATCGCGAGACGGTACTACGGAACCTGCGTTCACTCACCGCCCTTGATCTTATCCCTGCCAGAAATAGTTTCGAGGCATTGCAGAGCCTGTCGCTGATGGGAGCCTTCTCCGGCTCGCTTAAGGAACTTTCCCTTGAACTGATCCGGATCACAAATGATCTCCGGCTCATGAGCTCTGGTCCGGTATCGGGTCTCGATGAGATCAGCCTTCCTCCTGTTCAGCCAGGATCATCCATCATGCCCGGGAAGGTCAATCCCGTATTGGCCGAATGTGCGGATATGATCGCATTCCAGATCATCGGCCATGATACAGCGGTATCCATGGCTGTGCAGGCCGGCCAGCTCGAGCTGAATGTCATGGCACCGCTGATTGTCCATAACATCCTCGAATCCATCTCGCTGCTCACCCGTTACCTTCCGGTTTTTACCGTGCGGTGTATAGACGGTATAGCAGCACATGAAGAACGGCTAGTAATGAATGTCGGTACAAACCCTGTGCTCGCGACCCTGCTCACGCCGAAGATCGGATACCAGAAGGCAGCAGAGATCGCTCGTGAATCAACGGTAAAACACAAGGCGATCAGGGATCTTGCTGTAGAGAAAGGGATTCTTACCAGAGAAGAAGCAGATGCACTGTTTGATCTGCGCAGGATAGCCAGGAACCGGTACCACCAAGGGGGGAAGTGACTGGTGTGATTGAGCAGGATGTGGTATTCTTCACAGATACGGGTCAATCCGGGAATGCCTCAGGTCTCTCTCTCTTTTGTTATGGTGGCGATATGAATAATTGAACTATCAAAGATATTCGGTGACTGCCCCGACTGTCGCAGACAAAAATCCGACCAAAGGATCGATCGTTTAAGAGTGCTTGTTGTGAGCCGGAACCAATAATCCGATGGTAGACACAGGGATTCTCCCCTCAGATCAGTCACAGGCTCCGGGTTTCCCGTGATCGTTTCAGGGTCCGGATAATGACAAGACAGAGAACCGAGATCCCCAAAAAGATCATAAAACTACGATTGAAGCTTTGCATGAACACCGGGAAAAGAGAGGGAGTAATGCGTGCGTTTCCCAGAAAAACGGCAAAAACAATTCCCGCGATGGTAATACTGAGGGTCATTCCCAAAAGACGCATGGTTTCGATCATACCGGAAGCGAGGCCATACATCTCTTTTGGCACTGAACTGACCGTTGTCCGTATCAGGGAAGACTGACAGAAAGCAATCCCCGCGCCCACGAGGGAAAGTGCGAGAATAACGAAAAGCAGAGAAGAACCGCTCTCCAGGAATGTAAATATAGTCAGCCCGGCAGAGGAGAGAACCGCGCCGGTTCCTACGACGACAGAGGGGGCAACGCGGTCGGACAGTCTCCCTGCAAAGGGAGAGAGCAGCACCATGAAAATAACTGTGGTGAGCAGGATCAGTCCCGTTGCTCTCGGATCAAGATTCCTGATGTCCTGGAGATACAGGCTGGCAAGAAAGATCACGGCAAAGTTAGAGGTATTGAAGAGGATAACGATAAGGTTCGTGGTTACGAACAACCGGTTTTTTCCCAATGCTGATAGATCAATGAGAGGGTTATCCACCCGGTACTCCCGCACAAGCAATACGATGAGAGACACGGCCCCCGCACCGAGTAGGAAAATACCATTAAAATGAGGGAGCATCGAGAACCCGGCCATAATAAAAAATATGGCCAGTCCGTACAGGATCATGCCGGGGACATCGAGGTTCTGTTTTCTCACCAGCTCGCATTCCCCCTTTATTCGCGTGAAGATAAGCCAGATCACCAGGATCTCTACCGGTATGGTGAGGAGAAAAATTGTTCTCCATCCAAAATAGAACGTGAGAATTCCACCAAGAAGGAACCCTAGTAAAAAACCCCCGGACATTGCGCCGACATTGATCCCTATCGCTTTCCCCTGCTCCGATTCCGGGAAGACCAGGCTCAGGAGTGCGATGGATGTGCCAAAAATCATGCCTGCTCCAATACCGGTGATACATCTTGCCGCGGTGAGGAACTGCATATCCGGTGCAATGATACAAAGAACAGCAGAGATGAGATATACAATAATTCCCAGGGTAAATACTTTTTTCACCCCGCGTGTATCAGCTATTTTTCCAAACGGGACTAAAAAAACAGCGGCTGCAATAAAAAAAATATTCGTCAGCAGGCTCAGGCCCTGTACGTCTGTTGAGAATTCATGACCCAGAGTTGGAAGTGCAACAATGAGGGCAGAGACCATGAAGGGCGCAAGCGAAGAGCCCAGTGCTGATGCAAGAAGGACGTTTCTCTTTGCCCGTTCAGATGTCATTGGTCTGGATTCTTCTCAAAATAATATTTATGCTTTTCTTAACAGGTAGGAGAGCCGTCTTCCGGTTACACCCCAATGTATCCCAGGAGCTGGAAGTTGGAACGACGGCAATGCGGACATCGGTTAGGAAAATCAAGGATCTCACAGAGCCTTTATGCATCACCACTACTATTATGGAACTATGGTCACACAACCCCGCCTGTTATTCTGGTCAGCATGTACAGTTCTGCTGATCCTTTCCTGTGCATGCACAGGTTGTACATCCTCTCAAAGCCCGGCACCGGTACCAGCAGCGACTACGCTGGCCCCTGCGACAGGATCAACTTCAATCCTGATCAAAAACTTTGCCTTCAGCCCGGATGTGCTTACCATCAGGACCGGTACCACCGTCACCTGGACAAACCAGGATAGCGCACCTCACCAGATCGCTTCTGACTCGGGATCATCGGTCTCGTTCTCTTCAGATCCGCTTTCGAACGGCGTATCCTACCAGATTACGTTTACTGCTCCGGGCACGTACTCCTACCATTGCGCAATTCATCCCTCTATGAAAGGCACGATCGTCGTACAGTCTTAACCGGGCTGTTTTTTCTTTTTTTAACAAAAAAACCGGTGCTCTATAAAAAACTGCAAAAGGGACGAACCTTATCGTGAGCGGCAGATAATCATTGATTTGTATTGATGTTCCCGGGCGGCGATTCCGGGTCTACAATCCTACCCTTGGCTGCCGATCCCGGTTCAATGTCGCACTGAGACTGACATCAACCGGCTTTCGTGCAGCATGAGCATACCGGAATGGTGATGATGCAGGGGGGGTCTCACCCGCACATCTCAGATAACGATGCAAAAATGGGAAACGTTTACGGGAAATTCCCCTCATTCTTGACTTTCATTGTCAGGTCAAGTTTTGCATAATCTCCCGTGAATTCAAACGAATAATTGCCATTTTCCCTCAACACCAGCTGCCGGGGAGACTGGAAAGAATAAGTTCTGCCAAAACCATCCTCAGTGACAAGTTGACCGGTATCCTTATCTCTGACAATAACCATGAACCATGTATCTTCATACGGACGGTTTATAACGAGATTTTCCTGGTGCACAGTCGTCATCTCCTTATACTCCACGTATTTTATGTCAGTAGCATTTGTCGGGGTAACATCATAATCAACAACGAGTGGAGGATTGAGGAGGGAGAAGGACACAATGGGTAATACCTGCGATACTTTCTGATTAGTCAGTGAGTAGATGGTGACATACCCTTCCTCGTATTTTTGAGG
>JBGOZZ010000031.1:0-9000 GCA_041480465.1 Methanoregula sp.
GGCGAGTTTTATCGTGCCCTCTACACTGCCAATGCAGAAAGCGAGTTCATTGGTAAGATTGACAGACTGGGGAATGTAACGATAATCCATCCTGCGGTCTTTTCCAAGGATGGTATCGGCAGCAACAAGGCCCTGATGACGGGCAACAGGTGTGAGGTACGGCGGTCCGGTCACGTCACCGGCTGCGTACACGTTCTCAACATTCGTACGCATGCGGTCATCGACAATGACTTCTCCTGCTGGACCTTTCGCAACCCCGTTCAGCATTGCGGATCTGGGCATAAGGCCCGTGGCCAGTAAAACCGCATCGGTCTCGAGGGAAAGATCCAGTCCGTTTGTTTTCACGCGGACTGAGGTAACGCTCGAGTCACCGCTGAACGAACAGATGCCGGTATTCTCCCGTATCTTTACCCCCCTTAGTTCCTTGAGAGCAAGAGCCAGAAGATGGTTATCGAGATTCTTCAGAAAAGAACTCCTGCAGACCAGTGTTACACTGCTGCCGAATTCTTTGAAGATATAGGCAAATTCAGCTGCCATTATTCCGCCGCCGATGATTGTCAGCGTATCCGGAAGGTCGTTCATGTCCCACAAAGAATGGGGCGTATAAATACCGGGAAGGTGGATACCTTCTTCATCAGGAACATAGGGGCTCGATCCCGTGGCTAAAATAACCGTCTCGGCATCGATCTCTTCATGATCTAAAAAAACACGGTTCTTTTCAAGCCTGCCAATCCTTCCGTACATTATGTTCACGCCGGTATTTCTGGTTTCATGATCAAGAATGGAAGCAATTTTTCCCTGGATCTCTTTCATCTCTCTTATCAGGGTTGGAAAATGTACCCCGGGGACCGAATCGAAAATCCCCAGGTCCTGGAATGTATGTGCAGAATGGATCGTGCGGGCGACGTCATTCAGTGCGCAGACGGGCATGCATCCAAAATGGAGGCACTGCCCCCCAATCCCCCCCTGCTCAATGAGCTGAACTTCTTTTCCTGCAGAGGCAAGCCGGATGGATGCAATCCTGCCTGCCGGACCTCCCCCGAGAATAGTTATCATAGGGATTTTCCGAAGATCACCATAAGACTGGTCTTCTTAATGAAAAGGTACCGCAAATCTTCCTGTAACACCCGGGTTTCAGATTTCTTCTAAAAAAAGGCATCTGTCAGATTCCCCGTGTTCAGAATATCTCAACACCTTCATCCACTGGCTCTGAAAGCAGTTCACCGGTAAAAGCATTGATTTCAACAATCTTTTTACCCCTGATCTGCCAGACCGGAATGTAGACCTGCTGCGTATCCACGGTGATATTTTTCTTATCGGGCTTGAGGATCTTTTCTTCGTAGAAGATGGCATCACCTTTCTCCTGCTTGATACGTACTTTCTGGGTAAGCCGGTCGACCAATTCGCTGACAATCCGCTCAGTTGCCTCATCTTTACGGATATGCGGATCAGAGACTTCAGCACCTCCGGGAATTTCGCTTTCCTCAACCAGTTTTTGATCAAGCTCGATCTTTATCCCGTTGATTGCATTCATTGCACCCCATCCTTCCGCGTCAAAGGGAATCCGCCGGTCCTTGTAGATCTGTTCGCCATTACTCGTGTAATGAAAAAGATAATACGGTATAAACCGGAGTTTTGCAGCGCCCTGAACGCCCCCGATTCGCATTGCTGCCTGTTCGGTGATCTTCACCGGGTAGTGCGGGATAATGATACCTGAATGCTCCTCTTTCCGGGTTTCCCCGGGCCCTGTGGGTGCGGCCGAGGTTATTTTCTTCCCTTTCGAAGGGGTGAGATCCAGCGCCAGTTCACGGTCAAGAATATCGGCGAGCACAGCTTCACCCGTATATCGCACGAATTCATCAATGCCCCACTGGATGCAGTTCTCTGTAGTGATATCTTTATCAACAGAAAAAAGGAGTTTCTTGCAGGACATCTCATGATCATCGATCATGATGCTGTAATTTGTTTTATCGAACTGCCCGATAAGGTCACTATCATTTGAACAGAGCACCAGAAGGCAGGTGCTGTCGCGTACCGCAGAAAGATCGAGGGGTTCGTCTACCTCTTCGACCTCAAAACGGGCTGCCTCAAGAATGAGTCGCATCGCATTCCTGGCTTTTTCCCGCATATCGTGTTCCATCATAAATAAATTGCCATGGTCTTATAGAACAATTTTTCTATTGCGATGTCTGAAATTACTATAATGACCGTCCCTCTCAAATTTGTCAACCATAGCATTGAAGATTATGCAATGCAGGTGACGTATGATCCGGTCTCAGGTAAAGGTAACGTCGTTTATAATCTGTCAGTGATAAAAAATGAAGATCTTGAGTTTGCTGTATCTACGCTAAAGGATGCATACAAGACCGGTGTAACAGTAAGCGGACGTGTTAAATTTTTCTCTTCCGGGGAGAGAGTTGACGGATATGTAGTGCCAAAAGGGTTCACGGGCATCTGCACGCTCTGCAGTATAACATTTGACGGTCTCCTGATCCGTCGTGGAATTCCCATTACTCCTATCGGGGGAGGGGTTGTCGAGATAGAAAAACGAACACCCCTGAGGTTTACCCATATCATTCTGTATGAACACACGACCATCGATCCGCTTCAGGTGCTCATCTCGCAGAAAACAACCTCGGTTACCAGCGTGATGCGCACAGGAAGCGGTTCAATCCTTGCAAACATCAGGGAATTCCATATGGAAGCCGAACCCCAGGTCGGTATGGTACTGGACGAGCTTTCAAACAGCAGTCTTTCCGGGATTCTCGAAGTTGGCATACCTAACCTCCCGCTCCTTGGTGTACCAGTGAGCCCCCAGTTCGTTGCAATTGCGGCCGTGGGTGGCACAAATCCGATGGCTGCAATAAAGGAAGGGGGTCGCTGGGTGCAGACCCAGGCAATGAAGGGTCTGATGGAAATATCAGAGATGGAAGAGATCAGGGATTATTAATGGAACCTCTCTTATTTCATACGGCTTTTTTGGCCCAGTTGAAGATCAGGGTATAATAACGTACGAAGAAACGGATGAATCCTTCAGATTCTGAAAACAGTGCCACTGCATCCACCTCGCCCAGACCCATGAAAACCATTACGCTTTTCCCGTCTATGATACAAATGCCGCCTGACATCATGTCCTTTGCCGTATCAATTTCTTTGGGGATATCAGGATATTTTATTGCATAAACTTTTACGTTTCCGGGCAAGGGCGAATCTCCTGCCCAGTGTTGTGTGATAATCTCGACACTGACATGGTTTGCCATTGAGATGAGCTTCTGTCTGACATCCGGTGAAATGATCCGGGGGTGAGCGATTAGCCTGATCTCCTGCTGTGCACCGGAGATCAGGTGGATAAGTCGCTTTTTGATATTTTCAATGCCATAAATATTCCAGATCAGCTCCTCACATCCCGCCCCCATGCTCGTCCGTTCCCGGTACATCAGAGATAAGGAATCACGTACATATTCTGCATCCCGTTCGATATGGTCCATCAGTCTGGCAATTGCATCGTCAGGAGGAAATGCAGCAAACCGTTTTGGGGAAGACTGGGAGACAGAGACGAGACCTTTATCCAGAAGCTGATCAATCACCGTGTATACCGATGCCCGGGGAACCCCTGAACTCTCGTGAATCTCGCTTGCCGTAGCACTTGCCACCTTCAGGAGCGCAATATATACGAGTGCTTCATATTTTGTCAGACCGAGTGATTTGAGACAATCAATAACCCGGACCGGGTTGTCTGACGGCGATTTCATTGAAACATCACTTTATATCCTGCAATAATAAATGTTGTTATAACAATAACAACAAGTGATTGATGATGAAATATTGTGGAGCACTAATCGTTTTTCTCGTGCTGTTGCTAGGGTGCTGCGTGCCGGTCGCGGGTGTGACAACCTATCTTGGGGGAAGTCCCCATATGTCAGCAGCACTAGCGGGTATTAACGAGTTCACGTCGGGACAGGATGCTATCATACGGGTAACTGTGCAGAATAGTGGGGTTGAGAGCCTGCAATTCGTCTTGAAGGGATCGATTGCCGAAGATGATCTTCCTACAACCGCAAAAGGGGTTACTGTCGGACTGTCAGCAGGGGATGCTCCGGTAATTGTCAAGAGCGATCCCCAGGTGGTAGGGGATATAAAAAGTCAGGGCCTGGCAACCGTGGCGATCACGACAAAGATCACGGCCGATGCGACTGCGGGCGAATACCAGTTGCCGCTCACCATCAGGTACACCTATCTCGCATCCTCCGAACAGGCTGGCACGGATAATATCCAGTTTAATTACCAGCAAAAGACAGAGACATTCCCGATTACAATAAAGATCAAACCCCAGGTAAAGATAGATGTCCTCGAAGCCGTACCGGAAAACCTGAATGTGGGGGGTGAAGGATACCTGAACCTTAAGATAAAAAATACCGGGCTTGAGGACGGTAAAAAGGCATCAGTAAAGATTATCCGTAACGGGGCAAGCCCGCTGATTCCAACAGATAACAGCGTTTTTATCGGGGATTTTCCCCGGGATGGAACAGTTACCTGCAGATACAGGATTTCAGTTTCCAGTGATGCGGAAAAACAGACCTACCCGGTGGATATTGTGGTCACCTATGAGAACCGGGACGGGGACGTGGTCAGCTCGGCAGCCGAAACCATTGGTGTGCCTTTGGGTGGAAAAATTACCTTTACTTCCGAAACTGTGCAGGTAGTGCAGGGATCACAAGGCGTGATCCAGGTCACCTACATGAACAGTGGCACTACAACAGCCTATAAAGCCCAGGCACGGCTTTCGGCAGTAAAACCGTTTATAAGCAGTGATGACACCGCATATCTTGGCGACCTGAAACCCGGTGAAACAGGTGTCGCCCGTTACCAGTTTAGTGTTGACGATACAGCGGCTGTAAAAGAATATAGCCTCGATACCGAGGTGCGATATCGTGACGTACTGGACAACAGCCAGGTTTCAGATACCTTCAGCGTGCCGGTGAAGGTCCTGGAAAAACCTGCCTCCAACGGATTGATGCAGGTTCTGGCAGCCATCGGTGTCATTGCCCTTATCGGTTGTGGCGCCGGGTATTATTTACTAGTAGTGCGAAGGAAGAAGTAATGCTTGGATGGGAAATGGAGCTCCCCCGGCCTTCGGTTCGGACAGTTGAGGAGATGCGATCTGTACTTGCCTTCCCCTCGTGCGAGAGTAGCGAGCCACTTTATTACATGTACAGGGATCTGGCAAAGTCGGATGAGGACTGGAGCTGGCTGCATCACCATCAGCTGCGGTACGATCTTACTGTGATCCCTTCAAGGGATCTTTGTGGTGAATGGGTAAAGACCAAGGGACATTATCACCCAAAGAACCCGGCAGGGATAGGGTACCCGGAGATCTATGAAGTTATTGAAGGCGAAGCCCGATACCTTCTGCAGTCACGGATGCTTGATGATGTAGTGCTGATCTCTGCGAGTGCAGGGGATCTCGTGGTAATCCCGCCGGGATATGGCCATATTTCCATCAACCCGTCAACGAATACGACGCTGGTCATGGCAAATATTGTTTCAATGGCATTCCAGAGCGAGTACGGCGAGTATGAAAAATATCACGGCGCAGCATATTACGTAATGAGTTCCGGAAAAATACAAAAAAATGCATATTACGTATCGTTGCCCCCGGTACGGTATCTTGGGGCGACCTGCGCACGTGGTATGCATCACCTGTGCAAAGGTCCGCTGTACGATCTGATCGGGAATGAGGCGGCTCTTTCATTCCTCAATGAACCGGAAAAATTTCTTACGGTTTTTTCTGTCCTCTTAAAAGATTAGGTGCCACAAGTCGCTTGTGCCCGCTTTTTTTCACGAGCTCCAGCACCTTTTTTTCAACAGGTGAAACTGCCTGCCAGTCCTGGAGTTCAAGAATCCGTAATGCCATATCGATCTCTTCATACGACAGGCCGATCTCCTCTTCATCGCTTTGTCCTTCCCATAAACCAGCCGAAGGGGTCTTTTTTATGATCGATTCCGGAATTCCAAGCTCATCAGCGATCCTGTATATCTCAGTTTTGTAGAGGTGCAGTATTGGCTGGAGGTCAGCTGCATTATCGCCAAACTTTGTGCAGTAACCGAGCATGTATTCACTCCGGTTCGAAGTGCCGCAGACAAGTTTATGATCGCGATTGGCATGGTAATACAGGATTACCATACGGATTCGTGCCATAAGATTACCGAGGAGATAATGCGATTCCTTAAATTCAGGCATGGTCCTGAACCCTTCAAGCATGGGTTCTATGCTTACCACCCGGTGCTCCATTCCCCACTTTTTACAGAGCATCACTGCATCTTCGATATCTGATGGCTTGCTCACCGCGGAGGGAAGAGAGAGCCCAAGCACCTTTTCACCGCCAAGAGCCCGGCAACAGAACACTGCAGTCACCGCAGAATCAACACCCCCGCTGAGGCCTACAACAATACCCTTGCACCCGCTGGTCCAGTACGCGTAACGGATCATCTGTTCCACCTGACCCATCCTGCACCCGAGTTCAGTTCCTGTGAGCATCATATCGTTCATAGTAAGCGGATGAACTTTTTTAGTTGTTCATTATTCCCTATAGCGATAACATCTTCTCCTTCAGCAAGTATATCCTTTGAATCCGGGGAAACAATACAACGGTTCGGTCCTTCTATGCCGATGATTCTCACACCCGTTTTTCCACAAAAATACGCAATGGTGTGAGGATATGACCTGACGACACGCTTCATGATAACCATCTCCCCGTTCGGAAGGTCAAGGAGGATAGTTACCATATCAGCAAGGATGATCCTGGCTATCGTCTGGCCTCCAATCATGGGAAGAAGAGCAACATAATCAGCACCTGCACGATAGAGTTTCTCAACGGAAGCCGGTTCGTTGGCCCGGGCAAGGATCCGGATTAACGGGTTCAGGTTCCGGGCCATGAGCGAAGTGAAGATATTCAGATCGTCGTCGTTCAAAGCAATAATACAGAACCGTGCCTCCTCTATTCTGGCTTTTTTCAACACGGTCTCATCTTCAGCATTACCTACGACCTGGTCCACATCCTGGTGTTTCGAATCAACAACCATGCAGGAAACGCCGGATGCGATGAGTTCCTGATATGCACCCTCACCAACATCCCCAAAACCAGCGATCACTGCAAAGGCATCCGCACACCCGTCTGTATTAAACTCTTCCCGGAGCGTGGCGACAATAGAATCAGCTCTGCCGAAAAGGAACAGAGAGGTCGTGTTGTCGATAACAATCTCATCACCGGGTGACGGAATGAATTTTCCTGCCTTCCAGAGAAATGGAACGATAACACCGAACCGCTCAAAGAGATGAAGATCGAACAGGGATCTGAATGCGGCTTTGCACCCGACAGCTACAGGGATGTTGATGAGCCTGAGTTCCTGCTCTGGAGCATGGTGGAGATTGATCTTGATCCTGTTCAGCCCGGGAATATCCGGCTCTATATCCGCAGTCGGATTGAGGACAGCATGCCGTGCCAGGATCCTTCCGGTTTCATGTTTGGGAGAAAGTACGTAATCTGCCCCTGCGTACCGGAGATACCGTTCAAAAGAGAGCTTATCCACGATCGAAATAATCTTACCCTTTACCTGTCCACGGATTCCGAGAACGATGCTGGCGGTCTGCCGCTCGTCCATGCAGATGACAACATAGTCTGCATCTGTTATATGTGCCGCTGACCACGTGCCGGGATCGGCATAATCTCCCCAGATCACATAGGCACGTTTCCGGTAATGCGTGGCAATTTCCAAAGCTTTTGCTTTGTTCTGTTCGATGATGACAATATCATGGTCGGAGATGGTGAGGCTGTCGATAACAGAACTAGTGAGCTCGTTATACCCTATAACGACCGTATGCTTTGACAGCCGGTGCGGGGTTCCCCGGGGAGGTGTGGGAGCAAGCAGGGTGGTCAGGAACGGGGCAAGGAGAAGCGGGATTACGACGAAGATCATGATCACGCCGGACAGCATTATCTGGATAGCCAATATCCGTGTAATATCATTGGAGATGGGTACTACCGACCCGACCGTCGTCATGGATTCAACAACAAAAAGAAGTGCTTCAGACCATGAAAGGGGCTTGTTCTCCAGCACCGAATAGTAAGAGTGAAACAAATAGGTATTGACCGCAATCAGCAGGGCAAACGCAAAGAAATAGATCGAGATTTGGATGCCGGGAGAATTCCTGATCACCCTCCAGACTCTTCCTCTTCTAACTGCCATGGGCAGTCACCTCATCGATTATCCGGCAGCTCATGCATATCCCGTATGAGGGTTCACCGCATTGTTGACAGGAAGGGACCACATCAGTTCCTGTGCATGTACTGGTCAGGTTTTTTTTCAGGTTCATGAGTGCATATTTTGTTGCCGGGTGATGAGTGGTAAATTCATCCAGCATCTCCCGTACGTTCTTTTCAAATGGTTTGTTATTGTAAGGACACCTGGATTTATCATATCCCCCCGCGTGGAGAGTTGCATAGAGTACCACTTCTTTTCTGGGAATAGTGATAAAGGGTCGGATCATGGGAATTCTACCTGTACCGGTTCGATCCGCATGGATGAGAATTTCGGAATTTCCCTGGAGAATATTTTTCATTACTGATGCAGCAACGTCATCCAGGTCATCACCCAATGCAAGTTTTGTAATCCCGTGTTCAACTGCTGTCCTGTTCAGAAGGTAATTCCTGATCACGCGACAATACGTGCAGGTAAAGGCGATCCCTTTCTGGTGTGCAATCTCATCTACAGTAATCCCAAGTCTTTCAGGAAAAGATACCCTGATGCATTCCGTGCCTGACAATCCGGCGATCCCTTTTGCGATCCCCGGATTACGATAACCCGTGATACCTTCATCGATTGAGATAGCAGAGATCTGAATATCACGGCGGCTGGAAGTGAGTTTTTTTAAAAAACAAAGGAGTGCGCTGCTGTTTGCATCTCCCAGGAGGGCAACTGCGATATGATCGTTGGGGGCAA
>JBGOZZ010000032.1:0-8977 GCA_041480465.1 Methanoregula sp.
AATTCGTGTCAAAATGGGAATAACCTACACGCAGAAAAAGGATTGATTAACACATGCCAAAAATAAACAGACCACGCCGTGGTTCTCTTGCATTCAGCCCAAGAAAGCGTGCAAAGAGCCCGATCCCGAAATATCAGTCGTGGCCGCTCTATAATGGGGCCCCGATACTGCAGGGATTTGCTGGATATAAGGTAGGTATGACGCATGTTATCATGGTGGATGATCACAAGAGCAGTTCCACTGAGGGAAAGGAAATTATGGTGCCAGTCACCGTTATCGAAATCCCCTTGATGAAGGTCGCTGCGATTCGTGCCTACTCCAGAGATACCTATGGTAAACACGCACTGACAGAAGTCTGGGCTGATCAGCTCGATACTGTTCTAGGGCGACGTATCACCCTGCCAAAGGATTATGACCAGGAGACTGCGCTGAAGAAATTTTCTGAAGCAGTTGCAGCCGGTACTGTCGCGGAGATTTACGCGGTTTCCTATACACAACCTGCGATCCTAACGGGCGTCCCGAAGAAAGTGCCTGATCTCATGGAGATCAAAATAGGCGGGGGCGACATCAAAAAACAGTGGGAGTATGCACAGGGGCTCCTTGGAAACGAAGTCTCCCTGAACAACGTCATCCAGACTGGTGCATATGCTGACATAACCGCAATCACAACCGGTAAAGGAACGAACGGCGCAGTAAAGCGTTGGGGTATAGCGCTGCGAAAGCGAAAACACTCTGTTGGCGGAAAAGAGCGCCATCTTGGTACTCTCGGACCCTGGAATCCACATCATGTCCGGTGGCAGGTACCTCAGATGGGCCAGCTGGGATACCAGCAGCGGACGGAGTTTAACAAGCGTATTTTACGGGTCAGTGAAAACTCCAGCGAGATCACACCAGCCGGGGGTTTCCTCCATTATGGTGTGCTTAAAAGCCCGTACGTCCTTGTCAAAGGCTCGATTCCGGGCCCGGTAAAGCGGCTTATACGCATTCGTCCGGCAATGCGCCTGGGTGAACATGTCGTAAGGATGCCGACAATTCAGTTTGTGAGCATCCAGAGTAAACAGGGATGATCAGAGATGAAAGCACAGGTTAAAACACTTGATGGCGGAATCGCGAAAGATATTGATCTTCCGGAACTCTTTTCGGAAGAATACCGCCCCGATCTGATCAAAAAGGCAGTGATAGCCCTTCAGAGCACGCGGCGGCAACCCCATGGAACGAATCCGTTTGCAGGTATCTGTTCCTCGGCAGTCGGATGGGGAAGTGGTCGTGGTTCATCGCATGTGCCCCGTATCAAGAATGGTTCACGTGCTGCGAAAGTTCCCCAGGCCAAAGGAGGTCGTGAAGCACATCCTCCGAAAGTCGCGAAAATTTTGATTAAAGAGATCAATCAGAAAGAAAAACAGAAAGCTTTCCGTTCGGCTGTAGCCGCAAGCATTTCCGCAGATCTCATCCGCGGTCGCGGTCACAGGTTCGATGGAGCGGTTCCCGTTATCCTTGAAGATAAGTTTGAATCACTCATCCGTACGCAGGACGTTATAACAGCGCTGACAACCGCTGGTGTCTATCATGATATCGAACGTGCGAAGGAGAGCAAGAAGGTCCGTGCCGGAAGAGGTAAGATGCGTGGTCGCCGGTTCAAGCAGAGAAAGAGCCTTCTCATTGTCACAGCCGAACAACCGTTGCGTGCAGCACGCAATCTATCCGGTGTCGATGTTGTGACTGTTGATCAATTGAACGTTGAGCATCTTGCACCGGGTATGCTGGCAGGACGATTGACGATCTGGACAGAGAGCGCACTGATAAGACTGGAGGGGAGATAAATGGTTCTGAAATACCCGTTTGTTACGGAAAAGGCGATGGTCCTTTTAGAGAACCAGAGCAAACTTCAGTTCTTAGTCAGCCGTGAAGCCAACAAGAGTCAGATCAAACGAGAAATTGAAAAATCGTTTGGACAGAACGTCAAAGACATTCGAACGCTCATGACTATGCATGGAGAAAAGAAGGCAATCGTGAGTTTTGAGAATGAAAAAGCCGCAGAGGAAATTCTCAGCCGGCTTGGCATTATGTAGGTGGGAAACATGGGACATCGAATCACAACACAAAGCCGGGGCAAGGGAGGCCCGACCTATCGAGCACCATCTCACCGGTACAAGGCTGAACTCAAGCACATCGGTGATGATACACAGACAATCACCGGAAGCGTTATCGATATCGAACATGATCCGGCACGCAATGCACCGATCGCGGTCGTCAAACTTGAAGATGGTGCAAAAGTCTACATGCTGGTTACTGAAGGTCTGGGCATTGGAGAGACAATTACCTGGGGATCTGATGTTGAGGTAAAGAACGGTAACACGCTCACTCTTCAGAATATTCCTACAGGGACATATATATGTAATATCGAGTCGCGCCCGAACGATGGCGGCAAATTCGTCCGTTCTTCAGGTGTTCAGGCAGTTGTTATTGATAAGATCGAGGACCGGGTCGGTATCCGGATGCCCAGTGGAAAGACCAAATGGTTTAACGCACGATGCCGGGCAACCATCGGAATTGTTGCCGGTGGCGGTCGTGTTGACAAACCGTTTGTGAAAGCAGGCAACAAATATCACAAGATGCAGAACACAGCGTCGAACTGGCCACGCGTCCGTGGTGTCGCGATGAACGTTATCGACCACCCGTTTGGTGGCGGCGGTCATCAGCATACCGGTCGGCCGAAGACAATTGCAAGAGGCACCTCACCGGGAAGAACGGTTGGTCATGTGGCTGCACGCAGGACAGGTAAGAGCAGGAAGTGATCGGTATGGCAGCACCAAAAAAGACTCAGAAGAGAATGCCACGACGGCGCGAGGAGTTCACCTATCGTGGGTTTAAGATCGACGAGCTGAAAGCGATGGGGATAAGTGAACTTCTTCCCCTCATGCCAGCCCGTTCACGCCGCAAGGTAGTACGAGGTTTCTCTCGTGGTGAGGAAACATTACTCGCAAAGGTCCGTGCAGGGGACGAGAAAATAAGAACTCACCTGCGTGAAATGATCGTCATGCCAGAGATGGTAGGCCGATCAATTGAGATTTACAATGGCAAGGAATTCATGAAAGTTGAATTTCAGCCGGAGTCTGTCTTCCACTATCTCGGGGAATTCGCATTGACACGAAAGAGGGTCTCTCACGGAAGCGCCGGAATCGGTGCGACAAGAGGCAGCAAGTATGTTCCGCTGAAGTGATGAACATGGCACGAATTGATTATTCACAGAAAATTAGCGGCGACACCATCGCAAAAGCGAAGGCCAACGAACTTAACATGTCGCCAAAGCATTCGATCGAGATTGCCACGTTCATCAGGCACCAGCGTGTGAACGACGCAATTGCGTATCTGAACGATGTTATCGGTTTAAAGAAAGCCATTCCGTTCCGGCGATTTAACCGGAATGTGGCACACAAACGCGGCCTCCCGGGAAACTGGGATGCCGGAAGATATCCCGTAAAAGCATCCAAAGCGTATATCCGTGTCCTGGAATCGGTTAAGAAGAATGCCGAATATATCGGTCTTGATGCAGATAATCTTGAGATTATCCACGTATCGGCAAATCGCGGGCGTGCCCAAAAAGCTTTCTTTCCCCGTGCAATGGGACGTGCGACCCCCAAGGTCCGTGAAACCGTGAACATCGAAATCGTTGTCCGTGAGGTGTCGTAATGGCCGTAGAGCAGAAGTTTATTTCAGAGGGAGTGCGGAAAGCACGCGTTGAAAAGTATCTGTCCAAAGAACTGAAGCGGGCAGGATACGGCGGCATGGACATCGCAAGAACCCCGCTGGGCACACAGGTGACCATCTTTGCAGAAAAACCTGGGATTGTCATAGGTAAAGGTGGAAAACTGGTCCACCAGCTGACCCTGGACCTTGCTCAGAACTATGGAGTTGAATCCCCCCAGATCGAAGTCCAGCAGGTTACAAATCCCAGCTTTAACGCCCAGATCATGGCTGAACGACTGGCAAACGCTCTTGAGCGCGGGTGGTACTTCCGCAAAGCCGGATCAAGCATTCTTCGACGGGTTATGGATTCAGGAGCGTTGGGCTGTGAAGTCGTAATTGCCGGAAAACTGACCGGCGCACGAGCCCGCACCCAGAAGTTTACCGAAGGATACATCAAACACTGCGGTGAACCGAGCAACACTATTGTTGAGAAAGGCTATGCGGTCGCTATTAAGAAACTTGGTGTCATCGGCGTTCAGGTCAAGCTGGTTCCTGCAGGTGCGAAACTGCCGGATCACTTCACCATCATTGAACAGGAAAAGAAGCGCGTGGCACCCAAAGTTACCGTCACGGATATCGGTGAGCTTGACTCCGATGAACCGGCACTTCCTGATGAGGTACCATTTATGGAGGACCAGTAATGGCAATATTACGAGCCCGGGATGTTCAGCAGCTTTCGGATGTAGAACTGCAGGAACAGATGGAAAAGCTCCGGATGGAGCTTGTCCAGCATTATGGAAAAGTCAGTGCCGGTGGCGCAACAGAGAACCCGGGTCATATTGGTGAACTCAGGCGAACGATTGCCCGTTTGATAACCGAACAGAACCGCAGGAGAACCGCATGATCACTCCCCAGAATGTCCTCCGGCATGAACTGATCGGACTGGACGTTCTGGTATCGGGAGCCGCAAATCCCCTTCACCGGGGACTATCAGGTCACATCATCGATGAAACAAAAAACCTGCTGATACTCGAGACCTCACAGGGGGTTAAACGCATACCCAAGAGGCACAGCAGATTTCAGCTGCACCTTCCAGGCAGCGAACTTGTTGAGATAGATGGATCCGTGATGGTTCTGGCTCCTGAAAAGAGAATCAACCTGCACGAGAAGAAGAGGATAAAATAATGGCACTAAACATTGGATTGGACGTCCAGGCACCAAAACAAGAATGCCAGGACGTTAATTGTCCGTTCCACGGCACTTTACCGGTGCGCGGCCAGGTGATCACCGGAAAAGTCGTGAGCGATCGAATGATGGGAACGGTGGTAGTAGCACGTAATTACCTGCACTACATCCGTAAATACAAGCGATATGAAAAACGCAGCTCGAAACTTCACGTCCACAACCCTCCCTGTACACAAGCGAAGGTTGGCGACATGGTGAAGATCGCTGAGTGCAGACCGCTGTCGAAAAGCACAACCTTTGTTGTGGTGGAGGTGCTTCAGCCATGAAGGCAAAGCAGTCCACGACGCCGAGGTCTCTTTCGACCGGGACGAGGCTTGCATGTGCTGATAATACCGGTGCCAGGACAGTGCAAATCATTTCTGTCTTTGGTTATCATGGTGTCAGGCGCCGTCAGCCCAAGCTTGGGCTGGGGGATCTCGCCACGGTGAGTGTCCAGAAGGGTACCCCGGACATGCGCCGCAAGCTCGTGCGTGCGGTCGTTATCCGCGCGAAGAAGGAGATGCGCAGGCCGAATGGTATGCGGGTATCCTTCGATGACAATGCAGTTGTTGTTGTGGATGAGAAGAATGAGCCAAAAGGGACAGAGATCAAGGGACCTGTAGCCCGCGAGGTCGCGGAAAGGTTCCCCAAACTCGGCTCAATGGCAACGATCATTGTGTGAGGTGCAATATGGTACGAATCGAAAGCGAACAGCCAAGAAAGCAGAGAAAGGCCCGCTATCAGGCACCTTCACACGTGAAAACCAAATATCTCAGCGCCCCGCTATCAGCTGCGCTTAAAGAACAATATAAGAAAAAGACGGTGCGTGTGATTAAGGGTGATACCGTTAAGGTAACCCGCGGAGATTTCGTTGGTGATGAGGGACTTGTGGATGCAGTTGATACCAAGAAGTCGAAAATTGTTGTCCACGGGGTTTCGTCTACGAAAGCAGATGGAACTGAAGTACCCAGGGGAATTGATGCTTCAAACGTACAGGTCACCAAACTAAATCTCGCTGACAAGCGCCGTGAGGCAAAACTAGGGGAGGCTGAATAATGTCAGACCATCTGAAGCGACTGAACGCCCCGGAATCGTGGCACATCGCGAAGAAGACCACAAAATTCATAACGAAAACCGCGCCCGGACCGCACAACGCGAATGCAATGCCGATTGCAGTCTGGCTTCGCGACCACATGGGTTTTGCTAGGAATCTGAAAGAAGTCAAGCAGATCCTCAATCAGAATGATGTTATCATCAACGGCAGACCCTGCAGGGATCCAAAAATGGGGGTTGGCATATTTGATATCATTGCAATCCCGAAAACAGGAAAATATTATCGCATGCAGCGTGGAAAAAATGGCCGTCATCTGGCCGTAGAAATTGACGCTGACGCAGCCCAGAGCAGATTGTGCAAAATCCAGAACAAAACTGTCATTACGGGTGGTAAAGTACAGTTAAACCTGCGATACGGCGCCAACATCATTGCAGATAACACGTATAACTCAAATGACTCGATCGTCGTCTCGTTAAAACCAGACGACCGTTTTAAAATCATTGATCATTTCCCATTTGCCGTTGGTAATATGGCGATGGTAACCGGTGGCCGCCATTCAGGTAAAGTCGCACGGATCATTGAGATCGTCAAAACACATGGCAGTGTGCCCAATAAGATAATCCTTATGGATGAAGCGACAGGCACACGCTTTGAGACGATCTCTCCGTATATCTACATGGTTGGTAAACAGACACCCGCGATAGCAACCTGGGGGATTGAACAGTGACCTCGATGCGCGATATCTATATCGACAAGGTAGTTGTTCACATGGGAGTCGGCGAGAGCGGCGAAAAGCTCGTAAAAGCTGAAAACATCATGAAGACAATCACCAAACAGACTCCTGTCAGGAGCATTGCCAGGATGACTCAGCCGGCATTCTCCATACGGAAAGGCGCCCCGATCGGATGCAAAGTAACGCTCCGGGGCAAATCGGCCCGCGATTTTTTTACGACATCGATCGGGATCATCAACAAAACGGTCTTTGAGAGCCAGTTTGACAAGAGCGGGAATATCTCATTTGGAATTGAAGAACATACGGATTTTCCCGGCATGTCCTACGACCCACAAGTTGGTATCTTTGGGATGGATGTCAATGTTGTGCTCGAACGTAAAGGTATACGGATCACCCGCAGGCGCATGGAGCAGAAAAAACTCCCGGCAAAACAGCGCGTGAAGAAAGAGGATGCAATTGCATTTCTCAAAGAACAGTACCAGGTTGAGGTGCGCTAATGGCTGGAGAACAGAAGAAGATCTATGGTCGCGGTGCGAACGAATGCAAGATGTGCGGGCGTAAACAGGGACTCGTGCGCAGATATCATATCATGTTCTGCCGGCAGTGCTTCCGCGAGTGGGCCCGAAAAATCGGCTTTAAAAAGATGAGCTGAAGGTGAATGCACAATGACACGAAGTAATCCAATAGCAGATGGAATGTGTTCCTTAAAAAATGCCGGTGACACCGGTAAGTCCGTGTGCATCATCGAACCAGCGAGTAAACTCCTCGGCGCGATGCTCCGTATTATGCAGGACGCCGGTTACATCAACAGTTTTGAGTTCATCGATGATGGCAGGGGTGGACAGCTTAAGGTTCATCTCACCGGCAAAATTAACCGCTGTGGTGCAATAACCCCGCGGTTTTCGGTACAGATGGATGAGATGGAATACTGGGAGAAGCAGTATCTCCCTGGAAAGAACTTCGGGCTTCTGATTCTTTCGACTTCGCGTGGTGTTAAATCCCACGAAGAGGCGAGAAAAGAAGGCATCGGTGGCGAGCTTCTCGGGTATGTATACTGAAGGTGCTAGATCATGTCGGCAGTCAGAATAGTTAAGATTCCCGAGGGTGTAAAAGCGTCTCTGGATGGCTCGCAACTTCGCGTGAAAGGGCCTAAAGGGCAGCTCTCGCGAAACATGCGGTTTCCTCAGGTTGTTATAACCTGTGAAGGAAACGAGGTCACCATATCAACCGAGTCCGGTAGAAAAGAGATGATAGCGATGGTCGGGACACTGGAGGCTCATACCAAAAACATGTGCCGGGGTGTCAGCGAAGGGTTTGAGTACCACATGAAAATGGTCTACAGCCACTTCCCGATCCAATTGAAACTTCAGGGTAACCGTCTTGAGATCGCTAACTTCCTTGGTGAGAAGAAGGCGCGCTATGCACGGATTGAAGCGGGTGTTACCGCAAAGATCGCAAACGATGAAGTCGTGCTCACGGGAATCGACCGCGAACTGGTCGGGACCTCGGCAGCGAACATTGAGCATGCAACCCATATCCGTAACCGTGACCCGAGGGTCTTCCAGGACGGCATTTATATTGTGCAGAGGGGCTGAGAACGATGACCACTGAAATAAAACGGTTAATCCAGGTACGTGTTGATAAAGGAGCAGTTTTCAAGCGTGATGGATATGGCAAGAAACGACAGCTCTCAGATTCCTGGAGAAAGCCCAAAGGGCAGCACAATAAGCAGAGAGAGCAGAAGAAGGCAAAGGGACCCCTTCCAAAACCCGGTTTTGGAAGCCCAATCGCGGTTCGCGGAATGCACCCAAGTGGTTTTTTTGAGGTGTTGATCTCCTCGGTAAAGGAACTTGAGGGAATTGATCCAAAAACTCACGCAGTCCGGATAGGGGCAACTGTTGGAGATCGAACACGTGTTGGTCTCCAGGAAAAGGTACTTGGTGCAGGATTCAAAGTGCTGAATGCCCGTGCAGTCAAGACCGAACCAAAACAGGAAAAAATCAGGGAACCGGTAAAAGAAGCTAAAAAGGACGCGGGAAAAAAGAAGAAGGAAGAAAAGAAACCCGCAAAATCCAAAGCAACGGCAGCTCCATCCAGGAAGGATACAAAGAAAGAAAAGAAAACGCCCGAGGCAGAAAAGAAAAAGGCACCGGTAAAAGAAAAGAAATCTGCAAAACCAAAAGCGGAACCTGCAGAAAAAACACCGGAAAAAACTAAGGCAACGACTGCCGTGAAATCAACCAAAAAATCGGTTAAACCAAAGACAGAAGAGCCTGCCG
>JBGOZZ010000033.1:0-8910 GCA_041480465.1 Methanoregula sp.
GTGTTTGTGATTACAACATCCCAGAAGCCGGGGGTATCCCCGACGAGATTGAACTGGCAGGTGATCAGGTTCGGGGACACGACAACGACACTTGATCCAATCTGGACAGGACTGCCACTGCTGACAAGGGTGACATTCGCGCCGTTCTGGAATCCGGATCCGGCTATCGTTATTGAAACAGGTGTAATCTGGAGCGAGGAAGTGGGCAGGATGGCAGATACCGCAGGAGAAGTGGGGGGATTGACCGTGAATCCGTTGGCAAGGGATCCGGACTGGTAATCAGGATTTGTCACAACAATATTCCACGAACCTGTTGCCGCACCGGTAAGATCAAAGGAACAGGTAATCTGGGCAGGGGATACGACCACTACGGTGTCTGCCGTAATATTTGCATAACCGGAACGGGTGAGGTTGATCTTGGCATTATTCTGGAACCCTGTTCCGGCGAGGTTTGTGACAGAAACTACCATTCCCTGCGCCCCCGTGTTGGGCGAAATGCCGTTTATGACGGGAGCGCTGGCGGTGATAGTAAATCCATTGACCAGCATTCCTTCACTGCCATCGGCGTTGGTGACAACAACATTGCGCATTCCTGCAGGTGCAGCGGTCAGATCAAAAATACAGGTGATCTGGTTCTGGTTCACCACAATGATACCCGTTGCGGGAATATCAGGATACGACAAGCTGTTCAGCCTGACAATCGCTGATGTCTTAAAACCCGTGCCGGCTAAATTCGTAACAGCAACGGAAGAATCCGGGACGCCGGAGTTCGGTGTAATCCCGGTGACAGTCGGTCCCGGGTTGTTGACCGTGAAACCATTTGAAAGAGTACTTGACTGGCCATCCGTATTTGTCACCGTTACATCCCAGGATCCGGGAGACGTCCCGGCAGGGAGAGTCAGGGCGCAGGTCAGGTTGGCGTTGTCAAGGACGTTCACGTTCGATGCAAAGAGATCAGGATTTCCCAGGCGTGACAGTTTTACCAAAGCTCCGCTGACAAAGTTCGTGCCGGAAAGATTTCCGATCAGTACAGAACTGCCGCTGGTTCCGGAATTCGGTGTGATCCTGGTTACTGTTGGTGCGGGGCCGGCAGGGATAACACTAAAACCATTGGCGAGAGTCCCCGGCAGACTGCCGGGGTTTGTTACTGTGACATCCCACTGACCTGCCGCAGCACTGTTCAGATTAAACCCACAGGTAATCTGGTTTTGGGAAACAGCAATGATATTTGTGGCGCTGATAATGGATGATCCCCGGGTAAGTTGTGCCGAAGCACCGTTTACGAACCCGGAGCCGGCTATATCTGTGGAGATCGAAGATCCGGCTATCCCGACATTCGGGTTAATGCCCGAAACCGTAGCTGATGGTCCCGGTGTTGGGATTGCCGTCGGTACAGAAGTGGGCATTCCGCCGGTAAAATCCGCGGAGACAAGGACAGTCTGCGATGTGCCGCTGGTATATATGATCTGAACTTTTCCCGGCAGTGAACCGGAAATGTATTCAAGAGTATCTCCCGGCGACCATGTCGTCCATCCCGAACCCCGAATAGTAAAATTGGATGTTCTGTCTACCCCATCCACACGTATCGTTATTTCCTGGCTGAAGACAGTATCCCCTCCGCCATGATATATCTGGACGGTATCTTTGCCATTTGATGAAATGATTGCATCGAGGGCGGGGATCTTTTGCGGGGGAGGCTGGGAGGTAAGCACAACGCCGATGATTGCGATTGCTGTCACAACGACCGATATCAGCATCACTGAGCCGATTACTTCTGATACCGCAGAGTCAGCATGTTTCTTCTTTCTTCGATCCTGCATCGTTGCCCGCCTTCTTTTTTTATCCTGTGCCCCGTTTACCCAGTGTTGGAGTGTTTTATCTCATTAGTCTATCTCATACAACTTCGGACAGGTATCATCACCACAAAAATACCAGGGATTTCATTCCCTCACAACCTCTATTGCTGAAATCTTTGGGTTCTCCTGCCCTTTGATGAAGTCGATATCAAGGATCCCGTCATCCACCGTAACATGGTATGTCCCATCCGTTGCGGTGTAAAGACCTGCTGTTGAGTAAAGAGACAGATTCGTAATTACCTGGTTTCCTTCCAGTGCTACACTGAATATCCTGGGATTGCCGGGATTTATGCCATTATAGATCTCGGCAAATTTCAATGTCACCTTATAGTCACTATCTGGCACGGTAAACCGGTATTGACCGTCTTGACCCGAGAACCAGCTTTCAGACTGGTAGAGCAATGGGTCTGACGTATTGGAAATGCTGTTCCCTGCTGAATACGAATTCCTGCCTGCACCGTATCCCCAGCCCCCGGGAGCATATGGCTGGTCAGCCGACCAGGAATTGTTCTTTGTATCGGTATATGCACCGTCTCCGCAATTCACCCTCAGGGTGAATGTTGACGCTCCTAAGGAAAGGATGACCTGCCGTGAAGTCCCGCTGGTGTATACGAGGTGCAGATTGTCCGGTACCGGCTGATCCGCGGGAATGTTGTAGATCAGGGTATCACCAACCTGCCAGCGTGACCAGTTGGTCCCATCCTTGTTTTTAAAAAAGTTTTTCATGTCGTTTCCGTTTATTATGAACGAAACGTCCTCTTTCTGGAGAGTATCTCCCCCTTCATGACGGAGGATGATAGAATGATCAATCGTTGTGAAATCCGCTTCAAGCGCAGGAGTCTTCTGATAGGTGGGATTTGAGAGCATGCTGATTCCCAGCAGGGCCACGCCGATGCCAACTACCGCCACAAGAACAAGTGCACCAAGAGCATCAGAAAGGCCGCTTTCATGATACATATTCCTCACGAGATGACTCCACCGGCGCCGTAGATTGCAGTTGAGTAGGTTCCCGTGGATGCAATGACCTTGATATCGTTCCAGTTGTCAGAAGTGTCGTAGCCATACAGGGTAATACTACTCTCATTACCTATGATATCCGTGTTGAAATTCGGCACCCCGGCGATGGTTGCTGTATAATCAAAATAATTCTTCCACATTGTCCTCGACTGATTGTTCGTGGTATTGACAGCGATTTTTATCCACTTTGTGTTGGCACTGCCGGGTGCATAGGGAAGGTTGCTGATACTGTCAAGATGTGTTTTAACCTGAATTGAACTGCTGCCCCCGACAATCCCCCGGGTATCAGGATCAAAGGTGAGCGCATTGATGTTCACGACCACAATTTTTTTTGTGACAACGGGGTCGTTGTTGTAGTTGAATGAGATCTCCGGGGGGAGCTTGTACGTACTATTCCCGTCGTTCTGGGAAAGGAAAATGCCCCCCATCTGGTAATAATATGTCTGGGGGATCCAGTAATTGTTCTGTCCACGGAATTCCAGAGCACCGAGAGGGACTGGCTGCAGGGAATACGTCATTTCCATGTAACCGTAGGTCACGTTCCCATTCCCCTTAATATGGGGAGTATAGTGAAGGGTATCAAACTGGTCCAGGGTCGGCAAGAGGAAAATATCATCGGGAATCTGTATCAATGGTTTCAATCCATATGCGTCGTCCATTAAATCAACGGTATATGAACCCGGTGAAATTGTCTTGTAAACGGTGAGATCCTGCAGGGAAACCACGTTTCCTTTTACCAGTGTGACGCTGATGTCAGATCCGGTATAATTTGATGCAGGAGATGATACCAGGCAGGAAACCGTGCCGCCCGCATTCGTACTGATCACCTGGCCGGACGGACAGGATGCCACTGACTGCACAACACTGTATGCTTCATAATAGGCGAAACGGGGTGTGAGGTTCACCGTCGCAAGCCACCCCGACCCCTGTACCTGGACTCCGTAATACGTCTCTTGTGAGAGGTCATCCGGGGTGATTCCTGAAATATTAACATAGATATGTTCTGGAAGATCCTCAATCCGGGTTGGAAGATCAACCGCATCGTTTACCGTATCGTTGAGGATCAGGGACCGTGATGTGATCGACAGTGTTTCTGCATCTTTTGTCCTGTCGTTTATTGCAATTACACCGGATGAAGGTACCGGGCTCATAAGGGGGATAAAGCTCAATACACCCTGTGTATACCCCCCCACGGTGCCAAGGGTGAACGAATTGCTTACCGTTGTCCCGACTTTATTGTTATTGAAGAGCGAATCAAGACTGAGTTTATATTCGACAAACTGATCCTTTACCTGATTCATGTGGAGAATTTCATTGTCCCGTCCCTGCGCAGGAACACCGTACGTAAGGTAAAGAGAGGCTACAACAACGATCAGCCCGATAATCAGTACAAACCCGATTACTTCGGACAGTCCCGCTTCACAAGACTGAAAAACCCGGGAATTCTCTCTCATTTCTTATGATTCCTTTGGTAATGCCTCATATAAATGTTGTTCGTCAGAAATATGCCATTTTTCGACAATAGTAAAATTCCGCCACCTTCTCTGGTTCAGCCGTTCCGGAACGATGGTATGCTAATTCGACGGGGGTTCACGTGACTGGGATCCCCTTTCCGGATACGAAGAATAGAAATAAAAGGTATATATGCCGAAACCGGGAAAAAATCTCATAGCTATGCATATTTCATCGCTCCACCTGCTTCACGATACCTTCCCGGCAAGAGACTGTTATCCGTTTAACCTGGAAATTTTCCAGAAGACCAATGAGATAGCATTTTCCCGACCGGTCACCTTCTTCATCGGAGAGAACGGGAGCGGAAAATCAACCCTGCTCAGGGCAATCGCCCGCAGCTGCAGCATCCATATCTGGGAGGAGCGTGACGGAACAAGGGATCGTAACAACCGGTATGAAGACCTGTTGCACCAGTCTCTCAGGATCGAATGGACCGGCGGGAAGGTCCCGGGATCATTCTTTGCTTCGGAAATTTTCCGGCATTTTGCCGAGATCCTTGATGCATGGGGGGTAGCCGACCCCGGGTGCCTGAACTATTTTGGCAACGGCTCCCTCGTGCTCAAGTCCCATGGCCAGTCCCACATGTCATTTTTTGAGACCCGCTTCAGCAGGAAAGGACTCTACCTTCTGGACGAGCCGGAGAATGCCCTCTCCCCGAAGATGCAGCTCGAACTGTTGCGGATGTTACGGACGTTCATCACCCGGGGAGATGTGCAGTTCATCATCGCCACGCATTCCCCCCTTCTCCTCGCTTTTCCCGATGCGGAGATCTACACCTTCGATGCGATCCCAATCAGGAAGGTCGAATACGAAGATACTGATTATTACCGGATCTACCGGGATTTCCTCAATAACCGGGAGAAGTACCTGGATACATGTTGATGCATAAAAAAGGATTCTGGCACGATCAGGCTGAATAACGACCTGGTCCGGATCTTCCCGAGCAGGTCGGTTTCCTGCCTGAAGTGTCCGGAGAGATACATGGATACGAGCAATCCCCGCCTCGCACCCCGGAGTGGAAACATCCCTATTTAAGAACAAGCATTACGATATTTCTCTGACAGACCGGGTTTTCTATGCGTCAGGAACGAGGTACATCTTCCGGATTATTGTTGAGCGCTGCCGTTGTGTGCATCCTCCTCCTCATACTGCCGGGTGTCGTTTCTGCAGAGACTCCGGGTAATACTACGCCAGGACCGCAGGTCACGACCGATGTACTATCAGGTAACACCAGCCAGCCGGCAACTCCCGGTCCAACCGTTTCTGCGGCCCCGGTGAATACGACCATTGCGGTCAACCTTCCCCCGGTCTTCATCCTCGACATGCCCGTAACGGAGAATCTCACCTGTACTATGTACGGGACAGTCATTCCCGGTTCGGCGAACGTGACCATAGTCAGCATCCGCTGGGACTGGGGGGACAGCCACACACCGGAATACCACGGGTTCCCGTACTCGCATGTGTACGGCATTTCCGGCACCTATACCCTCTCGATCACTGCCCTGCAGTCCGACGGGCAGAATGCCACACGGACCACGAATATTTCTGTTGTCCAGCCCGTCATCACCGAAACGCTTCCAACACCCGTGAACACCTCTGTCCCGGGCGGGCCGGGCACGATAATAAGTGCACCGCTCCTGACTCTCCTTGAGCCGGTGATTGACGGGATGAATGTCACCCTGAACGGGAATCTCAATCCCGGATCCCCAGGCGTCACCATCGAGTTGGTGAGTGTCGACTGGAATGACGGGAACAACACGAAATCTCCCGATCTCCCCGTGCATCACCAGTACTCCGGTCCCGGGACCTTCACCATCACGATCACGGGAAACCAGTCGGACGGCCAGTCAACTACCAAGAGAATTACGCTCGACCTCAAGGATGAGATCTCCACCCTCCCCGGACCGGCCCCGTCAGGCCCCCCTCCCGCTGACCTGACCTTGTACTTCATCAGCTTCGCCACGGTCATCATCGTTGTTGTAATTGCGGTGGTGGTCCTTATCACGCAGTGGAGAAGGGGGCCGCCCCCTGCGCATGATAAGGCATCTTTACTGAGGAACGGTAAGGTGTCGGAACATATGCCTTCACCGGAAGAACTGGCGTCCATTTGTTCCGGAACCGACATTACCCCGGGCGTACTTGATTCGGTCATAACGGTCGCTGTCGAAATTGCCCGGGAAGGTCGGGAGGGACAGGCGATCGGGACATCATTTGTTGTCGGTGACTCTGAAAACGTCCTGAACCATTCGAAACAGTTCGTCTTAAACCCGTTCTACGGTCATTGCGAGGCCGAACGGCAGATAACCGATGCCGGAACGCGGGGAGCTATCAAGGAGTTCGCCCAGCTGGACGGGGCATTCCTCATCACCGGCAGCGGGCTGGTCGAGGCGGCAGGGAGATGTATTACCGTTGACATGAGCAGGGTGAACCTGCCCGGGGGGCTGGGTTCACGGCATTCGTCAGCCGCGGGCATCACCCAGGTCACCGGATCGATTGGGGTCGTCGTGTCGCAGAGCGGAGGCCTGATCTCCATCTTCAAAGAAGGAAAGATCGTCTATACTATCAATTCGTGAGGCAGCAGGTCTAATAGACCGTGATTAACCATGAACGCTATAAATGTTGAACATCCGGTGAAAAGGTTCGGGGCTGTACCCTCAGGCGACGATGTCGGCCTTGCAGTCCGGGAAGGCGGGATTTTCACCCCGCTATTATCTATTCCTTTAACCGGAATACGAACTCTGTTCCGTTCTCTGTATTGACCTCGATCTTCGCATGCATCTGGTGTTTTGCCAAAAAGTTCACCAGCTTCAGGCCAAGAGTCTGCGTTTTTGCCAGATCAATTTCCGGAGGAAGCCCAACACCATTGTCTTTGACAGTCATCACATACGCTCCATCGTTCCTGGCAAGAGCTATGGAAATTACAGGAGGAGCATTCCGGACTGCAACGGAATCAAAAGATTCAGGGAAAGCATATTTGAAGGAATTTGTGACGAGTTCATTGATAATAAGCCCTGCAGGCGTTGCCCTCTGGATATCAAGCATGATACCCTGTGCATCAACCGAAGTCTTTACGAATCTTTTCGTCTTGAATGATTTTGCTATCTGGTCGAGAAGTGTTGTCAGGTACATTTCCATGTTGACCTTGTCGAACGTATTTGTCCGGTAGAGGGTCTCATGGATGAGGGCCATGCTCCTTGCCCGGTTCTGCAGGTCCTGCCTGAGCATCCTTCCTGCAGGGGTGTCTTCACTTGAACCTTCGAGGCTGAGCAGGGAGATGAATGCAGCCAGGTTGTTCTTGACCCGGTGGTGGATCTCGCTGAGGAGAATTTCTTTTTCTGCGAGGGCTTCTTTCAGGCTCGCCTCGCTTCGCTTCAGGTCCTGTTCGCTTTTACCGAGTTCTTCGACATTTTGGTGCAACTCCTCCTGCGCCGCCGTGAGCTCCTGGTTGAGGGCGGTGAGTTGGAGATTGTTGTTGAGGAGTTCATCGTTTGCCTGACGGAGTTCCTCGTGAATTGCACTGAGATCTTCATAGGTAACATTGAGTCTTTCGTTTTTCTGCCGGAGTTCTTCTGTCCGTTCCCGGACCCGGATTTCGAGGAGATCGTGGGCTTTCTGGAGCTCCGTTTCAGCCCTTTTCCTGTCAGTGATGTCAATACCCATCTCGAGAATGAGGAACGATCCGTTCGTGTCAATGAAGGGGAAGTCGTAGATATCGTAATCCCTGTCGTTCGGCCCGGTCCAGTACCAGTGATGGGGCGCTCGTGTCTTCATAACCGTATAGGTTTCGCAGGTCTGACAGGGTTCCTGCAGGTTGAAGAGGAAATCATAGCAGCAGCGCCCCTTTGGTTCTCCGAACGTTTCACGGAAATACCGGTTGGCAAAGGGCATATGATAATCCGGCGCCAGCAGGCAGACATATACCGGCAGCGTTTCGAGAACTTCATACAGGCGTTGGCGTTCGGTTTTCAGCGCATCAACTGCTTTTTTCAGCTCCTGTGTCCGTTCCTGAACGTGTTGTTCCAGTCCGGCATGCGCCTGCCGAAGTTCCTCGTCCGTCGTGGTGAGCTCCTCGTTCATCGCATCGAGGGCCCTATTCTTCCGGACCAGTTCCTCCTCGATCCGATTCCGCTCGTGAGCGTAACGGATCGAACGCATGAGGGAAGGCCCGGTGATCCGCCCCTTGACGAGGTAGTCCTGCGCCCCTTCGTGGAGCGCGAGCATCCCGGTCTCCTCGTCGTCGAATCCGGTGAGGACCACAATGGGGAGGGACGGGAACCGCGCCCGGACCTCCCGCAGCGTAGCAATACCCTGGCTGTCCGGAAGCCCGAGGTCAAGGAGGATGAACTCAGTCTCCCCCTTTGAAAGGGCAGCCCCGGCTGCGGCAAGGTTTATCACATTCTGCAGCTCGAACGACGATCCCAGCGGGTCAAGGAGTTCGCGGAGGATTTCCACATCGGCGGGATTGTCTTCGACGGCAAGGATCTTCATGTTCGTTTCAGCTCCCTGGCTTTGGCGGCAGGGTAAC
>JBGOZZ010000034.1:0-8890 GCA_041480465.1 Methanoregula sp.
CCATGCGATGCCAAAAGAGTAAAGCATCACGGGAATCATGATAGCCCCCATGCAATAAACCCTCGGCAGGTTTATGAAATGCGGTACGAGCCCGAGCGCCGTAGCAAGGATGAGGACAAGGATCCCGAACGGACCAGTGAGAATGATACTTAATATGATAATAAACGCGATAACCGAATGGTTCAGCAATCTCCCGTCAATGCCGTTGAACCTGCACACAGACCGTGACAGCGCAATAGTAATACCATACGCAGCACAGGCGGCAAGAACTCCGACTACGGTCATTTCACTCATAGTAGGCAACGGAAGTTCGGAAAGTGCAACCATGACGCCATTGCGCATCCGCGACAGGGCAAACAATGCAGCAAGTCCTATGAAAGCGTTTGCTGTATTCGCTGCGTTCGTCGCCAGAATATATGCCCGACGGTCCTTATCATATCCGATAAGCGAAGCGAGCACCCCGTTTGCAGATGCGGTGGAGAGTCCCGGAAGCCACCCGACAGCGACTCCTGCGATGGTACCAAGAAACGAACATTTCATAATAGTCCGCCCTTCCATTCTTATCCCTCTGAAATGCTGTTCCGGTAATATGCCCTGTGAAGCGGTGATGAGGACCGAAATCCCAAAAAGTCCGGTGAGAAGTGGCATAAGAATCGCACTGCCTCCGGCAAGAGTGTGCCAGCTCAGGAAAGCGTAGCGGAGTGAAAAGATCCCAAGTACACCCGAGACTAAAAACAGTGCAAGTCCCCAGCCCGGGCACTCGCTGGTAACGATCATATACCCAATAGATGCTATCAGCAAAATACCAATCCACCAGTCAAAATATGGCTGGAGAGCGGGGAGGAGGAAAAAACAGATGACTGAGAGCGGGACTGCCATGACTATTGCACAGGCGCTGCCAAGTGCTGCGATCCTCACGGCTTCTTCTCCATTTCCTTCAAGGCAGAGAGCATGGGCAGGGAGTACAGCAAGAGACGTATCAGCATCCGGAATGCCCAAAAAGGTACTTGGGACGGAGTCCACAAATGTATGGGTAATGAGGGCTGCAAACATTGCACCGGCAAGGACAAGGGGGCCAAAAAGAGACAGGAGGACAACCTGAAAACTCAGGAGCACACCTGCAAGAGTGTTAGCGTGCACACCAGGGATAATCCCGCTTATGGTACCAAGCAGTATCCCGATACCAGTGCCAAGCAGGATCTCTTCCATTCACAAGAGATGTAGGAGAATGAACATAAATTCACCGAAATGCATACCATCATAACGTAATGAGGAGATGAATCCGTAATGAAGATCGCAGTCACCCGGCTTGCGGGAAAGGAAAAAAACGACACTGTACGCTGCGCACAGTACGGTCACACCTGCTACAGTGTCCACCCTCTGCGCTCGGAAATAAGGACTGCCGAGATCAAAGCATTCGTCGAAGCGGTAGATCGTAATGCATTTGACTGCCTTTTTTTTACCAGCGCACTCCCGGCAAAACTCATTGCCCCGCTCCTGAACAGAACCCCACGGATAATTGCAATCGGGCCACAGACTGCAAAAGAACTTCAGCAATTTGAGATTGATTGTGAAACCCTTCCCGGTTTTTACTCCCGGGATTTTGTTCCCTATCTCGGAGACTGGATCAGGGGGAAACATATCGGTATCCCCCGGGCAGATGTACCGAACCCCTCACTCATCGACGCAATAAGTGCCGCAGGTGGAGTACCCCACGAATTCCGGTGTTACAGGCTGGAACCCACGGGGGAGTCCCTTGACCTGAACGGTGCCGAAGCGATCCTTTTTACCAGTGCCCTGTCATTTGCAAAGGCAGTATGGACCAGGCATACGGAACTGGTTGTCATTGCAATCGGGGATATAACCGCTGCTGCAATGCAAAGAGCAGGAACACATCCTGTGGTAATCGGTGATGGTTCGCTCGAAGGATCAATGAGAGCCCTGAATGATTACCTGGCAAAAAAAGGGAAGTGTACTTAAATGACCGGAGATGCTGAAAAAGCGGGTACCGTCCATCTCTGGAACCGTGCGGGGATTCTTGTGATCGACAAACCCCGGGGCCCGTCCAGCCACCAGGTAGCGGCATGGGTTGGAAGGATGCTCGGCTGCCAGGTAGGACATGCAGGAACACTCGATCCGCAGGTTTCCGGTATACTTCTGGTGATGCTCGGCAACGCAGTGCGCCTTGCGCCGCTTCTTCTCCAGCATGACAAGGAATATATCTGCCTGATGCGGCTGCACGGGGAAGTGGACAAAAAACGAATCGAACAGATTGCCGCGGAGTTCACCGGGAGGCTATACCAGCGCCCTCCACGGAAAAGTGCGGTAAAGCGTGTTCTCCGGATCCGTACCATCCACAAACTTGAGATTCTTGATAGTGAAGGCCACCTTGTCCTGTTCCGTGTCCAATGCGATGCCGGCACGTACATCCGCTCACTCTGCCACCACATGGGACTTGCCCTGGGTACGGGTGCGCACATGGTGGAACTGCGCCGCACGAGGTCAGGTGCATTCGGTGAACATGAGATGCATGCGCTCCACGATGTTCAGGATGCCTGTAATGTGGCAAAGGAGGGGGATCGCACACCACTCTCATCGATGATCCTGTCAGTTGATGCAGCAGTACCGGATCTGCCGAAAGTTATTGTGAGGGATACGGCGATTGATGCCATCTGCCGCGGCGCGATCCTTGCGGGTGTCGGTGTAATCAGCTGTGAAGTGTTCACAAAGGACCAGCCCGTTGCCGTACTCTCGCAGAAAAAGGAATTCATATGTCTGGGCAGAGCACTTATCCACTCCAGCTCGTTCAAACCCGGAGAGACCGGACTTGTCATCGCTCCTACAACGGTTTTCATGCTGCCAGGCACGTATCCAAGGGGTTGGACTAAGTCCTGTAAGGAAGAGAGAGAAGGCAGAAAACCAACTTCAGCTCCAAAAAAAATCAAACATAAAAAAAGAGATAGCATTAAAAAAATACCCGGCTAACAGATAGGATACACTTTTAGCTGAGGTAGTCTAGCGGTAGGGCGCAGGCCTGGAAAGCCTGTGGTGCGAAAGTGCCTCGGGGGTTCAATTCCCCCCCTCAGCGTCATTCGTTCTTACCTTCTTTACCAACTTTTTTCCCGTTTTTTATAGAAGTCTTTAGACGCTCATGGGCGAACGTAAAATATTCCGGCACAATTTCAAAACCGAGAAAGTGACGGTCTTCTGTTTTTGCCCCAACAGCTACCGTTCCTGATCCAAGAAAAGGATCAAAGACCAGATCACCGGAATTACTCGAATACAACAGTATCTTTTTTATAATTTCAGGTGGAAGTTTGGTTGGCGTCTTCTTTTTTCCTTTCCAGTATTCCCGGTTAATTACCCAGACATCTTCCGGATAGTGATCGATCTTGTTGAAGGTGTACTTTGCGGGATTTTTAACGACAAAGAGAATGTGATAATGGCTGGTTACATATTTTTTTTTCGTAAAGACACCGAACTGGTATTTCCAGATGAGGTGGTTGATAGTCGTAAATCCTGCTTTGTCAAGACCTTCAAGAATATCATGGAGCCGGTTCCATCCTGAAAAAACATACATGCTCCCGTTAGGAGAAAGCACCCGTGCTGCTTCTGTCACCCAATGGTGAGTAAACTCCAGATAGTGCGCTTCAGGAATCTCCCGATATCCTTCCATGACGTTGGAGCCACTTCGGTTGTAGTTCTCCCGTTGTGCCTTGAAATCGATCGCAAAGGGCGGATCGGTAATAATAAGATCAATGACTCCATCAGGAATCCCGGGCATCAGCTCAAGTGCATTTCCTTGGTAAATTGTATCAATGTCGAAATTACCCAGCCTCCGTTTCATCAGCACTTCCCGCCGATTTCCCTGCCCATTTCAAAGGCTTTCATGTTGATTTCCAGTGTCTTTTTGGGGACAAGACATTTGACTGCTTCGATAAGCGATTCGGGTTTGAGCGGAATTGATTGCGATGCCGCTCCCAGCATTACCACATTTTGGGAAAGGGGGCTTCCCGCTTCCTCTGCTATTGAGTCAGCATCCAAAAGGCAAAGTGCGTGCTTTTTTAAAGCCGCAATAATCTCATCCTGCTTGGGTGACGGAAGGTTTTGCGTAAATACTGATGTGGGAAGAACCAGATGCCTGTTCACCACCATTTTACCGCCCGTTCTCAAATAGTGGGAGAAGCGGAGCGCTTCAAGAAGATCAAAGGAGATCAGGAGGTCTGCCCTTCCCGGCGGGATCAGCGGCCCGAACAATCCATCGATCCGGATATGGCTCTCCACAGAACCACCGCGTTGTGCCATGCCGTGCGTCTCTGCACCCTTCACATGTCTTTCTTCTATCAGGCATGCTTCGCCAAGTATATTGGACGCGAGAATTGTTCCCTGGCCACCTATTCCGACAACCAGGATATCAAAACTTCCGCTCATTTCTTTCCCTCCCGGACTATTGCCCCGACCGGGCAGAGCTGGGAACATACCGCGCACCCGCTGCAGAGATCATTAATCCAGGCTTTTTCATCCACAAATTCAATAGCGGGGCAACCAAACCGGACGCATGTCCCGCAGCCGGTGCATATCTCAGAATCAACCCTGTACTTCCCGCGTTTTACCCCGGCACGACGTGCTGTAATGACACACATCTGTTTGGCGATGATGACCTTCACGCCTCTTTGTTTCTTTGCTTCCTGCAAGACATTGATCATACCTGTAATATCATATGGGTCAACATTCTCAACATACCTGACACCACAGGCACGGCATAGTGCATCGAGTGAGATCGGAGGACTTTCCACACCGCATGCAGTCATTCCTGTGTTTGGATTCGGCTGATGGCCGGTCATGGCCGTAATCCGGTTATCAAGGATCACGACAGTGATATTTGCCCCGTTGTAGACTGCATTCAACAGTCCCTGGATACCGGTATGCAGGAACGTTGAGTCCCCGATGGTACAGATAACATCCCGCGGATCACCAGCATGAGATATACCACTCGCCACGGTAATCGACGCACCCATGCAGATGGTGGTGTCTACTACACCCAGCTGGAGACCGAGGGTGTAACACCCGATGTCACTGGGGTATACTGCATCTTTAAAGACTTTTTTTATCGCGTAGAATGCCCCGCGGTGCAGGCAACCGGCACAAAGGATTGGCGGCCGGGGAGGGAGATTTTGTACAGGATCCCCAGAAGGAAATGGATTTTTTTTCAAAAAACCAGCTTTCTCTAGTATCGCCGCGACAGCAGGAAGCGATAGCTCACCTTCGTACGAGGCATACCCGTTCTTCTTCCCCAGTACGGGAACACATCCAGCTACCTGACGAACAGTCTCTTCCACTTCTGGTGCCAGCTCCTCTATCACGAGAATTTTTTCATGCTTTTTTACAAACTCTCCCAGCCATTCCTCATCTATCGGGTACGCCCCGATTTTCATGAATGAGACTCCTTCGGGCAATATTTCCTGCACGTAGGTAGCGCCGATCCCGCTCGCGATGATTGCGGTTTTTCCCTGCAGCGTATAGTGGTTGAATCCCCGCTCAACCAACCGCTTCCGGAGGGCGGGTTGTTTCTCGTTAAGTTTTTTATGCAGGACACGGGTATGTGCGGGAATTACAACATACTGCCGTGGATCTTTATGGAACTCGCCTTTCCGTAAACTTGTAACCGGCTCACCCAGCTCAACATCTCCCTTTGAGTGACAGATGCGTGTTGTAGGGCGGAATAGTACAGGCAGCCCAAATTCCTCAGAAAGGCTGAACGCTTCGGGGATCATGTCATGAGCTTCCTGTATACTTGCGGGATCGAGGCATGGCACCCGAGAGAAATGCGCGTAGCACCGTGTATCCTGTTCGTTCTGTGAGCTGTGGGCGAACGGATCATCCGCACTCATTATTACGAGCCCGGCAGTGACCCCCGTATAGGCACTCGTCATCAGGGGATCTGCAGCAACATTGAGCCCCACGTGTTTCATGGTACAGAGCGCACGCACACCACACCACGCTGCTGCAAGAGCATTCTCCAGTGCCACCTTTTCATTGACTGACCACTCAACATAGTAGGATCGATCCGGCTGGACTCGCAGCACGTCAATCACTTCGGATGAGGGTGTGCCGGGGTATCCGCTTACAAAATCCACGCCGGACTCGATACATGCGTGGGCGATCGCTTCATTGCCAAGGAGATATTTTCGTCCCATGATCATCGTCCTGTACTTATACCGTGGTTTTTTTACAGATATCCCTATCTGAATGTTCTGCCATCTCAGTTTTGCCGATTCACAACTTATAAAAACTCTGGTGGAGTAGTAAATAGGGTAAATTTCAGGCAAACTTTTGGGCCCGTAGCATAGCCCGGTGGTGCGCCCGGCTGATAACCGGGAGGTCATGTGTTCGAATCACATCGGGCCCATCAACGATATCCGACAGGATTCGTTTTTCCCCTTGGTTCAGGTTTTTACAACTCACCATTCCAGTTCCTCTCACCCATAGTATTGCTGTAATCAAAAGTGATATCTTCGCGCTGCGGGTAGAGATATTGTTAATAATTTTAAAAATCATCAATTTTTTTCTGGTTTTCCGATATTCAATAATCGAAGAGAGACAAAAATGAACTCCACTGGTTATGCTTTGGAGGTGAATATGTACCCGATCACCTTTTCCAGAGCTTCGACAAGCGCTTCTTCGCCTTTCAGGTAATCATGCATAGCGCGGTAGAGCATGAACATAATATCATAACCATAGCGCTCGATTGCGGTCTTTGCATCGATGGGATTAAGGTACGAATCGGTAAGGAACCCGTCGAAACTGTACATAAGTTCGAAAAATTTACCCTCTTCAGACATCACGCAGAACTGGTCGGTGACCGGCATTTGTGGGTTATCCGGCCGGGATGCAGCCGGCTCTACAGCCTTCCCCAAAATGATCATCTTGCCCGGGAAATAAGCGGGATCGTAGATTTCTCCCTTGGTATCCTGCTTGCCCTTCCTGAGCATATTCAGGCCGACAACTTTGACAACCGGAACTGCGGATTTAGCCATCCGCGCCAGGAGTTCTGCGTCATGGTCCCTGATCTCCTTGGAGAGAGAATCAGCTTTTTCCTGCAGCTCCTGTATATTCTGCTCAAGTTTTTTATATCCGGCTTCAATTTCATCCATTAACTTCACCATAACAGAGTGTTATTGCTCGATAAGAAGTGTTTATTTCAGCGGGTATAAAGCCGCTCTTTTCTTTTTTAGGTGGTTCCATAACCGGATCGATTCCAGGAATAGCAGAAACGACATCGATGGAAAAGACGGGGGAACATTATTTGGGGAAACGGTATGAATTCCTAAAAAAAGCGGACTCTCCCTGTTCTCTCCAGCCCCATTATAGACATAGGGTGTTTTAGGAATTATACGACCCGCTGCCCCAGAAAAAAATACTTCCGGTCTTTTTTCAGGATTACCTGACCGGTATATCCGGTTGGGAGATCCTCTTTGATCACAATTCCCAGATAGCCGGGAGAGCGGGTCATTACAGATCCCTTTTTTAGTGATTCTGTTACGACGAAAGGTTCCTGTTGTTCGAGATATCCTCTGTTAACAGAAGCATAGATTTTTTCAGCCCGGGTGTTCATACTGCGTGACCGGTCCTTCTTAACCCAGTCCGGGAAGTCTTTCTCTGATGAAAGAGGGGTAAACGGGCGCTGCGAATAGCGGGTAATGTTTACTTTGTTGGGACGAACCCGCTCGATCAGCTCAAGCGATTCTGAAAAGTCTTCTTCTGTTTCACCAGGAAAACCGACAATCATATCGGTAGCCAGAGTAAGCTGGGGGTATCGGTTTTTAAATGCTGTTACAATTTCTTCAAAATCTGTAACCGTGTAGGCCCTTCCCATTCGGTCAAGAATTCGGTCTGAACCCGACTGAACGGGAAGATGGAGAAATTTGAATATATGGACACTGGCAAAAGCGTCGACCAGATCATCAAGTATTCCAAGTACTGTTGCAGGGTTCATCATTCCAACCCGGATTAAAAAATGTCCTGGTAGACGATCCACGGCATGCAGGAGATCGGGAAGTGAGGTTCCGACATCCCGTCCCCAGCTGCTTACATCCTGTGCAGTGATCTGGATTTCCGGTGTCCCGGCATCTACATGCAATGCAATTTCTGCAAGGATCTCTCCTGTAGAAAAACTTTTCAGGGGTCCACGGGCAATACGGGTCAGACAGTACGTACACCTGCCTACGCATCCCTGTGCTATCTGCACAATCGCTACGCCTCCACCGGGGACAGTTCTTATACGCCGGTACGCCTCACGGACAGCATCTGAAGAGATGATGGTGGGCGTGCAAATCGCATAAATTGCTTCACGCTGCACGAGTGGCATACATCCCATCACAAAGAGATTGCAATCCCTGTAATGCGAAAGTCTCCTGAGCATCCGCCGCTCCGTTGGTCCGACAACAGTACAGGTATTGATAATCACAGCATCCGCCTCTTCGGCTGAATTGACGATAGTGCTGCCTTTGTGTTTCAGGAGCTCGATAAGTTTTGCTGTATCACCGAAGTTATAACGGCACCCATAGGTCTCAATATATATGTTCATGTGGCGAAATTTTTCCAGGATATCGCTTTCCGCGATATTCCCGTACCCTGATTTTGGTGTTTCTACCACGTTTCAGCCAACAAGATCACATTGGTCGTACTTCAATAAAAAATGTTGAACTAACAGATGAAAAACGGAATGAGTAATAGATGGCCAATACTCCGAACCGGACCAGAAGGGATTAACCGGTTTTTCCTCTCACACTTCATCACGCGAGCACAACACTTAACCAATGGCACCCTTAATCTGTTTATCATGATGAGAATCGGCCTGCTTGGCTGCGGAAATATCGGGCATATCATC
>JBGOZZ010000035.1:0-8809 GCA_041480465.1 Methanoregula sp.
GACGTTGCGTCGAGTCAGATGTGGAATTCTGAAGGATACAAGTACCGCGACAGGGTACGCACGACTGAAGAGCAGATAGCATACATTGCCGGGCTCGTTGACAGTTATGACCTTGTTTACGTGGAAGACCCCCTCCATGAAGATGATTTTGACGCGTTTGCGGAGCTCAACAACCAGATCGGCGACCGTTGCCTCGTCTGCGGGGATGACATCTTTGTGACGCAGGTCGACCGCATCATGCGTGGTATCGAGACACAAGCCGCAAACTGCGTTCTCATAAAACCCAACCAGGTCGGGACGCTGACTGACACGTTCGAAGCGGTCCGTCTTGCTCATACCAATGGTCTGGATACCGTCATGAGCCACCGTTCCGGTGAAACGACCGATACAACAATCGCACATCTTGCAACCGCCTTCTCCTGTGTTTTCTTAAAATGCGGTATCGTAGGTGGAGAACGCATTGCAAAACTGAATGAACTGATACGTATTGAGGAACAGCTATGACCACTGTAAACGAGATGGAAATTGAATTGAAAGAACCGCTCATCCCCGTCGAGGATTATCTTGCTGCCGGTATCCACATCGGTACGCAGCAGAAGAGCGAAGACATGAAGAAATTCATCTACCGCGTCCGCGGCGATGGACTCTATATCCTTGACATCCGTGAAACTGACTCACGGATCAAGACCGCAGCGAAATTTTTAAACCAGTACGAGCCTCCGAATATCCTCGTTGTCACCTCCCGGCAGTACGGGCAGTACCCGGCCAAGAAATTCGCAGATACTATCGGCGCAATGTCGGCAACGGGCAGGTTTATCCCGGGGCTGCTTACCAATCCTGTCCTCAACGGGTATATTGAGCCCGAGGTGGTCGTGGTCACTGACCCGATAGGTGATGCGCAGGTTATAAATGAAGCAGTGCAATGCGGTATTCCGGTCGTGGCGCTGTGCGATACCAACAACATGACCAAATTTGTTGATCTGGTTATCCCCACCAACAACAAGGGACGCAAGGCGCTGTCGATGGTCTACTTCCTGCTCACCCGCGAGATGCTCCACCTTCGGGGGATCTCAACCGCTCTAACCCCTGAAGACTTCGAAATCGAGATCTGATCCGATCGATCTCTTTTACTGGTGATCGATCGTTAGATATAATATAACGACAAGAGGGTTGATTCGATGACGATGCGTACATGCGCAGTGGCTGGCATGTTTTATCCAAGGGATCCATCCCACCTCGAACAACTCCTGGAGAAGTTCTTCTCCGTGAGCTACGGTACGTCCAATTCCCTGGGTATTGTGTCCCCTCATGCAGGGTATATATATTCAGGTGACGTTGCCGCCCGGGCGTTCTCGTCGATCTCACCTGACTTCTCCGGCACGTTCGTTGTTATCGGGCCATCGCACCGCGGTTACATCAACTGTGTCTCGAAGGTTCCGTGGGAAACACCCCTGGGTGTTGTTGACAACGATACTGAGTTCGTTGAATCGCTTGATATCGAGACGGACGAATCCTCTCACCGGGATGAACACTCGCTCGAAGTGCAGATGCCGTTTATCAAGTACCGGTTCCCGCGGGCACGAATTGCGCCAATAATGATGGGGCAGCAGGATTACCCGAGCGCGATGCGTCTGGCTGAGAAGATCGGTGCTGCCATACAACAGACTCATCGTGATGTCCGGATAGTGGCATCCAGCGATTTCTCCCATTACGTCCCGGAAGATACGGCAAAAAGCAACGATCTTTATGCAATCGAACCGTTAAAAGCGTTAAATGTACCTGAGTTTTACCGGCGTATCGGGGAGAGAGGGGTGTCAGCCTGCGGGTACGGCCCGATTGCCGCGATGGTGACGGTATGCGGGAGTCTCGGGGCAAAAACAGCCCGGCTCATACGGTATGCGACAAGCGGCGATGTGACGGGAGACCGTCGCGAGGTCGTAGGGTACGCAGCCATTGCGGTGATGTAGGTTGGCAACGTGGAGTGCACCGGGCAAGGTATTTTTGTTCGGCGAGCATGCAGTGGTGTACGGAAAGCCGGGCATAGCAATGGCAATAAAACCCCGGGTTTTTGTAACAGTCAGGAATACAAAACGTCCCCAGCGTGCAAAGTCGCCGTATATCGATGGATGCTTCGAGGCGATGGGTGTCATGGGGAGCGTATATATTAATTCCCAGATCCCGAGTTCGTCAGGTCTCGGATCGTCTGCTGCGGTGACCGTTGCAACACTCTCGGCAATCAACGATGAGTTTTCTCTTCATAAAACCCGGGAAGATGTCGCAAATATGGCATTCGATATAGAAAAGAAGGTGCAGAAGGGTCGTGCGAGCCCCACGGATACCACAGTTTCCATGTACGGCGGGATTGTACTTATCACGGGAGGCTCCCGCAGGAGGCTGCCCCCGCAGAACATGCACCTGGTCATAGGGGATTCGCTGGTCTCGCACAGTACGGCAAAGATGGTGGAGCTGGTGGGAGAGGAAAAAAAGAGACACCCGGGGATCATCGATCCTATCCTCGATGCCATTGAAGGGGTAAGTCTGAGTGCGATCCACTACCTCGACAACCCGAAAGAACTCGGGCGGTATATGAACATGAATCACGCACTGCTCGAAGCACTGGGAGTAGGTCACCCGCAGCTCTCGAAGATCGTGCTCGCGTCACGGGCAGCAGGGGCATTCGGGGCCAAGATCACCGGCGCCGGTGGAGGCGGGTGCATGATTGCGCTTTGCCCACGGCAGCTCAAGCTGCGGATTGCCAGTGCAATCGAAGCGTGCGAGGCCCGTGCAATCGTGACTGGCATCGATACCGAAGGTGCAAGGAAGGAAAAAAATGTCTGAACGCATCCTGTTGAAGCTGGGCGGGAGCGTCATTACTGACAAGAATGCAGATTGTGCCATAAACTATGATCAGTTATCCCTCGTTGCCTCGGCAATCTCCCGGGTAAATGCCGGCCCCCTCGTTATCATTCATGGAGCCGGTTCGTGCGGGCACCCTGAGGCAAAACACTACCGGCTTGATGAAGGCGCGGTTGCAGGCCAGACCGACGGAATCTATGTTACTCATCGTGCAGTGAGCAGGCTGAACGATGCAGTTGTCGGGACTCTCCGCCAGATGGGAATACCCGCAGCAGGTATTCATCCGTTCCATACTGCGGTGGCGGATAAGGGAAGGCTTCTCTCCTTCGAATGCAGGCACCTGGAAAAGATGCTTATGCTTGAGATGGTTCCTGTGATCCACGGCGACGTGGTGATGGATCTCTCACAAGGGGCCTGCATCGTTTCGGGCGACCAGCTCGTGCGATATCTCGCGGTTGCCCTCGGCATAAACCGCGTAGGGCTCGCCACCGATGTACCGGGAGTGCTGGATGGAGGACGGGTGGTGCCGGTGATTACTCCGGCCATGGCGCCCGCGCTCCAGATCGGCAGCTCGATGCATACCGATGTCACCGGTGGAATGAGAGGGAAAATGAATGAACTGCTCGGTCTTGCGGAAGCAGGGATCGGGTCAGAGATATTCCATGTCTCGCGAATCGGTGACTTTCTTGCAGGAATCGGCACCGGCGGGACAACAGTAAAGGGGGAATAACCTGCATGGGAGATAAAAAAAGGTTCACATCGGTGCGCAAGCTCGACCATCTGCGGATCTGCGCAGAGGAGGCAATCGAGAGCGGTGATACCGGGTTTAACGATATCAGGTTCGTGCATAATGCCCTGCCGGAATGTGACATGGGCACTATCGATCTTACCGCCAGGTTCCTTAACCATGCGTTCTCATCCCCCCTCTTTATTTCAGCAATGACCGGGGGTCACCCCGGAACAAAAGAAGTGAACGTGCGGCTTGCCAAGGCTGCAGAACGCTATGGGATTGGTATGGGTGTCGGCTCACAAAGGGCTGCCCTTGAGAACCCTGCTCTTGAGGACACCTTCTCGGTCGTCCGTGATGAGGCACCCCATGCATTCCTCGTAGCAAACCTGGGTGCTGTCCAGCTGCGTGAACACGGGATTGAGTGGGCGGAGCGGGCAGTCGGGATGATCGGCGCAGATGCGATTGCGATCCACCTCAATTTCCTGCAGGAGGCAATCCAGCCTGAGGGCGATCATAATGCTCTCGGGTGCCTTGCCGCCATCGGAGATCTCTGCCGGGAACTGCGCACTCCTGTTATCATTAAAGAGACCGGGTGTGGGATTTCAGCAGCCACGGCGCGGCAGTGCTGGGGAGCAGGTGTCAGCGCAATTGATATCGGTGGCTGGGGCGGGACGTCCTGGGCGGCCGTGGAGAGTGTCAGGGCAGAGGAAAGCAGGAACTCAGAAGGCCAGCGGCTGAAAACACTCGGGAAGGATTTTAGCGATTGGGGGATCCCAACCGTCGTAAGTCTTGCCGAAGTGCTCGCATCCGGCAGCCCGGTTATCGCATCAGGGGGAGTCAGATCGGGGCTTGATATAGCCAAAGGTCTTGCACTCGGTGCCAGTCTCTGCGGGATGGCACTGCCTCTCTTAAAACCGGCAATGGAAAGCGATGAGGCGCTGGATCGAACGATTGATGTAATTCATCAGGAACTGGTTGTCGCAATGTTCCTGACAGGATCAGCAAAACTGACAGATCTTAAAAAGGCCCCGGTATTTATCACGGGCAGAACGCGGCAGATGATAGGTAAGGAAAATCCGGCGCGTATAAAGCGATAACATGACAAACCGGCAAATATTTCAGAGAAATACCAAAAAGACGAACATAAGGAGATAAACCATGGATATTGAGATTATTGCAGTGGGCGGATATGACGAGGTCGGGCGAAATATGACCGCCGTCCGCTGCGGAAAGGAAATTGTCATATTTGATATGGGGCTTCGGCTGGATCAGGTAATGATCCACGAGGATGCAGAGATTGAAAATATGCACTCCCTTGATCTGATAAAGATCAAGGCGATACCAGATGACACGATGATGAATTCGGTCGAAGGGACCGTAAAAGCGATTGTCTGCTCGCACGGACACCTTGACCATATAGGGGCTATCCCGAAACTAGCGCACCGGTATAACGCACCCATCATCGCCTCACCCTATGCAACAGAGTTGATCCGGCAACAGATATCCGGTGAGCAGAAGTTTGGTGTGAATAACAAGCTCTTCGCGCTCAGGTCCGGGCAGCGGTACACACTTTCCCAGAACCTTGTCCTGGAATTCGTCCGGACGCAGCATTCCATCATCGACACAGTAACGCCGGTACTCCATACCCCGCGGGGTGCGATCGTCTATGCCTGCGACTTCAAGCTGGACAGGACTCCCGTAATCGGTGAACCGCCGGATTTTGCCCGCTTCCAGCAGATCGGCAAGGAAGGAGTACTCGCCCTGATCGTAGAGAGTACGTATATCGATCGCCCGGGAAGATGCCCGAGCGAGCGGATAGCAAAGGACCTCGTACGGGATACCATTACCAGTTACGAGGATGACAAGAACGCGATTCTCGTATCCACGTTCTCCTCGCATATCGCCCGCGTGAAAACGATTGCAGAATGTGCCCATGAGATCGGGAGAAAGCCGGTACTGCTGGGGCGCTCCATGGAGAAATATTCAGTAACTGCCGAACAGATGAAGCTCGTCTCTTTCCCGGAGACGACCAGTGTCTTTGGGAACCGGCGTACGGTCGACCGGACGATGCGCCGGATGATGAAGGCTGGTAAAGATAAGTTCCTGCCGATTATCACGGGACACCAGGGTGAACCCGGATCGATTCTCACCCGCCTTGCACTTGGGGATACGCCCTACCAGCTCACGAAGGGTGACAAGGTTATCTTCTCGGCAAACGTGATCCCGAACCCGATGAATTTCGGGCAACGGTACAAGATCGAAGAACATATCAGGCTTGCCGGAGCCCGCATCTTTGAGGATCTCCACGTGAGCGGTCACGCGTACCGCGAAGATCATTACGAGTTCATTCACCTTTTGAATCCCCAGCATATCATCCCGGCGCACGGGAACCTCAAGATGACTGCCGGGTATACAGATTTTGCAACAGAACTTGGATATACCGCCCAGTCCACCGTCCACATGTTGAAGAACGGGCAGCGGCTCATGATCACCTGAACCGGAGATGTAACGATGTCAGACCTTTTACCGTACCTGGAATCTGTCGCAAAAGATATCGATCTCATGATCGACCGGTATTTTGTAAACAAGGTTGGTGAACTGAACAAAGCCAGTGCTCACCTCCTCGCGGCAGGAGGCAAACGGCTCCGCCCTGCAGTTGTCATGCTCGCTGCCGATGCGGTGAAACGGGGAAGTTCCCATGATATCATGCCGGCGGCTCTCGCGCTCGAGCTGACACACACCTTTACGCTCATCCACGATGATATCATGGATGACGATACACTCCGGCGGGGTGTTCAGACCGTCCATACGAAATGGGACATTCCTACCGGCATCCTTGCCGGCGACGTCCTGTATGCCCGTGCATTTGAGTTCATCTGCATGTCTGTGGCGAGCGACAATGCAAAAGTGCGTGCGGTGTCCATGCTCGCCCGTACCTGTGCCGACATCTGCGAAGGGCAGCATATGGATATGTCCTTTTCGTACAGGAGTGACGTGGACGAGTACGAATATCTCGAGATGGTGAAGAAAAAGACCGGGGTCCTCTATGCTGCGGCCGCCGGGATTGGTGCGATTCTTGCAGGGAGTTCTGCACACCAGGCAAAAGCGCTCTACCTCTTCGGGTTGAATACCGGGATTGCATTCCAGATCCAGGATGACCTTATCGACCTCTTAACCCCGGCAGAAAAAAGCGGTAAAGACCGTGCATCTGATCTGCGTGAAGGGAAACAGACCCTGATCATGATTAAAGCGCGGGAAAAAGGGATCGATCTTTTACAATACAAACGGGATCTCACTGAAACAGAGATTGAAAAGGTGATACTGGAGCTGACTGATGCCGGTGTGATCGCAGAGGTAAAAAAGGTCGCATCGGATCTTGTGGCAGAAAGCAACAAACACCTCTCATTACTCCCGCCATCAAAGGAGCGCTCGCTCCTGATGGAAATTGGCGAATTTTTTGTAACACGGAGCCATTAGGATGGCCGGGGAAGACCCAAAGGGAGTCCTTTTATTGTGTGCACTCCAGAACGCCGTCAGGCACGGGGGTGTACCGCAAGCAAGTGCTGTGGTCGGCATGGTAATGGGCGCCCATCCTGAATTCCGCTCGCGGGCCAAAGAAGTTGCAGCTCTGGCAAAAGAAGCGATTACCGACGTAGCTGCGCTGACTCCCGAAGAACGGGTCTTGAAACTACAGACGCTTGCTCCTGAAATGTACGAAGCTCTTTTTACAAAACACGAACGCAAAAAAGTGCTTCCCGACCTGGAATGTGCTGATCAGGGGGTGGTCATGCGTTTTGCGCCAAATCCCTCAGGCCCGCTTCACATAGGTCATGCCCGTGCGGCTGTGCTCAATGATGCGTACGTGAAACAGTACGGCGGCAGGTACATCCTGCGCATTGAGGATACCGACCCGAAACGTGTCGATCCCGAAGCATACGAGATGGTAAAAGAAGATATCGCATGGCTGGGGCTTGGCATTACAGAGACAATCACGCAAAGCGACCGTCTTGCCCTCTACTACGATCTCTGCAGGCAGCTGATAGAAAAAGGCGGGGCATATGTCTGTACCTGCGATAATGAACGTTTCAGGGAGCTCAAACAGTCAAAGACCGCCTGTCCCTGCCGGGATCAGCCTGTTGAGCAGAATCTCGGGCTTTGGGAGAAGATGCTTGACCACACCTTCAGGGAAGGGGAAGTGACGGTACGGATAAAGACCGATCTCCACCACCCGGACCCGGCAATGCGTGACTTCCCGGCGTTCCGTATTCTCGATTCGCCTCCCCACCCCAAAGTGAAGGCACACGTCTATCCCCTTATGAACTTCTCGGTAGTTGCCGATGATCACCTCCTTGGGGTAACCCATGTGATCCGGGGTAAGGATCATATTGCAAATACCCGGCGGCAGCGCTATATCTACGATCATTTTGGCTGGAAAGTCCCGGTATACCGGCACTATGGCAGGATGGGGATTGAAGGGGTTGTGCTCTCTACTTCCCAGATGCGTCTTGGGATCAATGAAGGGAGGTTTTCGGGGTGGGACGATATCCGGCTCGGCACACTCCGGGCGCTTGCCCGGCGGGGAATCAGTCCTGAAGCGGTAAAGAACGCCGTGCTGGCAATCGGGATCGGCGATACTGACATCTCGTTTTCATGGGACAACCTCTATGCAGAAAATAAAAAGATTGTGGATCCCGTGGCAAACCGGTACTTTTTTGTACCGGATCCTTTGATTGTGACCATCACAGGAGCGCCACATCGTATCGCCCATGCGATGCTCCACCCGGGTAATGCCGCCCGGGGCATGCGGACCCTTGTATTTGAAGGATCTGCGGCGCTGCCCCGGCGTGATATCACGCATGAAACCGCGATGATACGGTTAAAGGACCTTTTTAACGTGAAGATCTCATGGGAAGGGGATACCCCGTCATTTTCCTACGCCGGGGATTCTCTTGCCGAAGCCCGGTCAGCAAAGGCTCACATCATCCAGTGGCTGCCGGCACAGGACCGTATTCCCTGCACCCTTCTCACGCCCGAAGGGGAGATTACCGGTGCCTGCGAACCCCTGGTGAAAACGGAGCTGGGCAGGGTTATCCAGTTCGAGCGGGTCGGGTTTGCCAGGATCGATGCTGTGGATAAAGACGGCGTTAGGGCATATTTCACCCATACATGATCCACGTTTTGTAACGGGTCCATGCCCATAGAAATTATAAAAAAAATAGTATC
>JBGOZZ010000036.1:0-8589 GCA_041480465.1 Methanoregula sp.
GATGACATTTAACTATGGTCTCATTCTGATGGCGGGTGGGGCGCTGGTCATGCTCTATAACAACTTTAAGGATGAGCACCCACACCAGATCTTTGCACTCGTATGGTCACTTATCATGCTGATATCCACCTGGCAGCATATACGGTATGAATATTACCTTGCCGTGAATGTGGCCCTGCTATCAGCTGTATGTATCAGTTTTACTTTTCAACATGGATGGACGGACATCCGCAGGCTGGCAATCGGAATGACGTCGGATACTGAAGAGGTTGAATCCAGAGAAGGAGGAAAAGAAGGAAGACAAAAAAGTAAAAAACAGAAAAAAACCCATAAGAAAGGATCCGGATCACCGCAATCAGATTATCTGGCCATTGCTTTAGTTGTTCTTGCCGCCGGGCTCGGGATTCTGTTTGTGTTTACATCAGCTTCGCTCAGCTATTCGAATGCTTCAGGAGATTCGATACGAATGAATCCCGATTGGCGGGAGTCCCTTGAATGGATGGGGAACAATACTCCGGACACTGGTGTGAATTACTACACTATTTATAATCCCAAGATATTCCAGTATCCCGCTGAAGCATATGGTGTTATGTCCTGGTGGGATTATGGGCACATGATCACCTACCTTGCCAAACGGATCCCGAATGCCAACCCGTTCCAGTCGGGAGTTGTTGGTCCAACCGGATCAGCAAACTACTTCATGTCCACGTCAGAAGATGAGGGAAATCAAGTCCTTGACCGTGCCAAAACCCGGTATGTAATCACTGATATCGAAATGGATACGACGAAATTCTGGGCAATGGCAACCTGGTATAATATATCGGCTGGTGCAAATCCTTACCAGATGACGCTTCTTACTCCTGCACAGGATCTTAACAGTTACGAGTCCGTCCTGCTCAATACCCGACTGTATTACCTTACGATGATCTCGCGGCTCCACAATTTTGACGGTTCGCTCAAAACTCCCACGAGTGCTTATTACATAGAGTATGCCGACCCGAGCATTTCACAGGTCTCCCTCCCATTGATCACGGGCGCAGAGGCGGTAAATGCTTCGGATGCCGTCAGTCGTGCAGCTGAATATAACCTCAGGGCACCAGCAGGTTACCACGCAGAAGCGTTAAGTCCTGCCATCACGCTCCCCATCGAAACCGTACCTGCACTGAGGCATTACCGGCTGGTGCATGAATCTCCCAACAATGTATTCAACTCAAATTTCACTGATGTAAAATACGTTAAAGTATTTGAGTACGTCCAGGGTGCCCATATCAAAGGAGAGGGCATAATCGAAATACCTGTCATCAGCAATACAGGAAGAAATTTCACTTACCGGCAAATGAGTGTAGATGGTGAATTTATCGTACCCTACTCAACTACCGACAATCCCTATGGAGTAAAAACCGCCGGCAGGTACCGCGTCATTGATACAGGACGGGAATACGATGTTCCTGAATCCGCAGTACTGCAGGGAGAGACAATAAGATAATCCCTTTTTTTGACTTTTTCTTTTCTCTATGGTAATGAACCAAACCTTTTTGAGAGGCAGAAATTTAATCATACGTATAATACGATTATGGTCCTGTGTTCCGCAATTTATGGGGAAATTTTCTCTCATCATGACATGGATAACCATGATGAGAGTAGTACCCGGCTGCAGGCAGCTCTCGGTGGCGTACCTGAAGGAATACCGGTTAAAGCGCCCGTGTGTGCACCCGAGAGTGATCTTGCCAGGGTCCATTCACTCTCCTATATCCGTATGATCCGGGAATTTTCTTCGCATGGGGGACAACATTTCCTCGACCAGAACACCTATGTTGATGCCGAGACGTATACTGTAGCTTCCTTTGCAGCAGGTGCTGCAGCAGAAGCAGTGAATCGTTCAATCGATGGCGAATCCTGTTTTGCTATTATCCGCCCACCCGGACATCATGCTGAACCTGACCGGGCAATGGGTTTTTGCATATTCAATAATGCTGCAATTGGTGCAGCCGTCGCTCTGGACCGTGTTAATAAAGTTGCTATCGTCGACTGGGATCTCCACCACGGAAATGGTACTCAGGCGATATTCTCATCAGATGATCGTGTGCTCTTCTGTTCAATACATCAGGGAAACATCTTTCCCCATACCGGTTGGGTTGATGAAATAGGTACTGGGGCAGGCAAAGGGTTTACCATAAACGCACCATTGAGAGCTGGATCGACCATCGCCGACTACCGGCTCGTCTTTGAAGAAGTGTTCATACCTGCTCTCGAACTGTTCAGACCGGATGCCATAATCATATCCGCAGGTCAGGATGCCCTGTTTGATGATCCCAAAAGCGGCATGATGCTCTTCCCAGCAGATTATGGCACGCTAACCGCCATCTTAAGGGACGCAACCGATCATCCCCTGGCACTTGTCCTCGAGGGGGGGTATGGACCTTCGCATGGTGATGCAATACGACAGATTTTTTCTTCCCTTCACGGATCACCTGTTCCACCCATTCGGGGTGAGCCCCGTCGCACAACCCGCGAAATTGTAGCGGCACTCAAAAAGTTAAGGAAGTAATGACCGGTTTCTTGCAGCAATATTTTTATTGCAGAATGCACATTATTTTTCTGGTATGTTAGCAGAAGAGATCACCCTCGGGATGCGGGTACGATACCCACGGACCGGAACCACCGGAACCATTCTGCGCATTGAACAGATTCGGGGAGATGTGTTTGCCGAACTGGATAGTACAAATCTCCTGTACCGTGTTGATAATCTAATTCCAGCCTCCAGCCCAGAGAAAACAGCGAAGACTGTAATTGACGATGCAAAAAAAGTAATCGAGAGAGAAAAGGAGTTTGCTGCAGGACGCGAACTGCAGGATGCGTGGAAAGCTACCGACCAGAGCTGCGAAGGGGGAGGTTAATCTTCCAGCCCAATCGTTGTCAGTTTTACCGATTCAACCCCTTTCTGTGACATCAGTCGTTCAGCAAGTGCCTTAAGCTGAGTCCCGTCTCCTCTGAGCAGGATCACTTCAAGGCAACGGTTTTCAGTTACATGCGAGTGAAGAGATGCCTGGATTATTGCTTTGAATTCGTGCTGGATATCAGTAAGCATCGTTAGCAGGCCACGCTGGTCATGATCGTAGATCATGGTAATTACTCCCTGCCGATCTCCCTTAACATCCGCCATCCATTTATAGTGCTGGATATAGCTCCGGATCGCATCCCGTATTCCTTCTGATCTTGAAGAATAGCCACGATAATTGATGATTTCGTCGAACTGGTCGAGCAGATGCTTGGGCAGGGATATCCCAATGCGTGAGAGCTCATTATCTATCGTCATAGTGATCCTCATGACTGTATGAGCCCCCCAGAATGTTTAACGTTTCGATAAATTGTCATCAATAGTAATACTTGGTAATACTTGGCGCAGAAAACTCCATTCAAGAGTAGAAAGTGTGGAAAAACTGTCGGATTATCACCGAAAGGCGTCCTCACTGATTAGGTATACGTATGACCATAATATTAGAATAATTTGAAAGAATTACACTGTTATCTGGATTTTTTGGCTTATGTTCAAAGGGATTATTTGGTTTAACGGTTTTCACCTTTGCTCATCTGGTCAACGACTGTTTTGAGATCCTGTGGTTAATTACGCGATTTAATCATATAGCTCAAAACACAAATTTATCAATCGACGTTTCAGTCAAGCCTCGGATGGTTTGCCGTTTTGCAAGATACTTTAATAATAGTCGGGAGTCCTTAACTGTTATCAAACCAGCACGGACTTCTGATCGATGTCTCGTTGTACATCCGGGTACATGAATCAAAAATGGCGTTAATTCAAGAAGAGGGTGTGTTGGTGTTCCAAATTTCATATCGAGTAAGGAGGTTCGATTTAATTTGCATGATGTGACAGTTCCCAGTGTCAATATAGGTGTCGTAGGTCATGTCGATCACGGCAAGACCACGCTCGTAAATGCACTCACCGGGACATGGACAGACCGGCACAGTGAAGAGATGAAGCGTGGCATTTCGATCCGCCTTGGATATGCTGACGCGACCTTTTACCGCTGCGAAAAGTGTGAAGGTAACAACGCCTTTTCAACCAGCCCCGATTGCCTGGTCTGTGGGGGAAAGGGAACGCCGTTTCGTTCCATATCCTTTGTCGATGCACCCGGACATGAGACGCTCATGGCTACGATGCTTTCTGGTTCGGCGTTAATGGACGGAGCGATGCTGGTCATCGCTTCAAGCGAGAAATGTCCGCAGCCACAGACAAAAGAGCATCTGATGGCACTGGAACTTGTCGGTATAAAAAATATCGTAATTGTCCAGAGCAAAATTGACGTGGTCAGCCAGAAAGAGGCGATCAATAACTACCTTGAGATCAAAAAATTCATAAAAGGAACAATTGCTGAGAACGCACCGATCATTCCGGTTTCCGCCCAGAAAGGGATCAATATCGATGCTCTCGTGCAGGCGCTCGATGCGACAATCCCGGAACCGGTGCGGGATCCCAATGCCGAACCTGTAATGCTTATCGCCCGTTCATTCGATGTCAATAAACCTGGTTGTAACTGGAAAGACGTAAAAGGTGGTGTCGTCGGGGGGTCTCTTATTCGGGGCATCCTCCGCGAAGGTGACGATATCGAAATTCGGCCGGGCAGGCAGACGCAGATCGAAAACAGGATAAAATGGATTCCTATCACTACAAAAGTCACATCAATTAATGCCGGTTCCCATAAAGTAGTCGAGGCAACACCCGGAGGCCTTCTTGGTGTCGGGACCAAACTCGATCCAGCCCTGACAAAAAGCGATGCGCTTGCTGGACAGGTACTAGGCCATGAGGGTAAACTTCCCCCGGTGTGGGATAAAATCCGTTGCAGGGTTACGCTTATGGAACGGGTAGTTGGAGCAACAAGTGAGATGGTTATTGAGCCGCTGAAACACAGCGAACCGCTGATGCTCTCGGTTGGAACAGCAGTAACGGTAGGTGTTGTCAGTAATACGAAGAAAGATACTATTGAGATTCAGCTGAAGCGTCCTGTATGTGCAGAACTGGGTTCAAGGATCGCGATCAGCCGGCAGGTGGGAGCACGCTGGCGGTTAATAGGGATGGGAGTTCTGAGCGAGTGAAGATCCTTCTGGACGCAAATGCACTCATGATGCCGGCGCAGTTCCAGATTGATCTTTTCGATGAGCTTCGCATGCTTCTTGGAGCGTTTGAGCCACTTGTGTTATCAGGTGTTATAAGGGAGCTCACCGGAATTTCACGGGCAAAAGGGCGTGACGGTGCCGCCGCCCGGCACGGTCTCGCGCTGTGTGAGCAGTGCACCGTCGTGGAAAGTGGGGATCTGAAATCAGAATCTGTCGATGCGCAGATGATCGAATATGCAGCCCTGAATAGGTGCACGGTAGTTACCAATGATCGCCATATCAGGGATGCACTGTTCACACGCGGTATTGGCGTGATATCAATGAGAAATCAGAAAAAACTGGAGATATTGCGGAGGTAAAGTATGTATCATAGGTTGATGCTTGAAGACAAAGTACGGGTGCCCCCCCAGCGGCTCGGTGAGAAGCTTGAAAAAGTGATTCTTGAGGTCCTGCAGGAGCAGCTTGAAGGCAGCATCGATAAGGAAATCGGGATCTTCATCTGTGTGACGAAAGTCCAGGATGTTGGCGAAGGCGAACTCGTACCTGGAGACGGCGGGGTTTATTACGATGTAAAGTTTGAAGCCATGGTACTCCGTCTTGCCCTTCAGGAAGTTATAGAAGGACTTGTTGTCGAGACAACAAGTTTCGGGGCTTTTGTCAGCCTTGGCCCCATTGATGCGATGCTGCATGTCAGCCAGATCTCGGATGAGTATATTAACTACGATGAAAAGAATGCCCGGTTGATATGCCAGGAGTCCAAACGGTTTATCGGCGTGGGTGATGTAGTTCGTGTCCGCGTGGTGACTCTCTCTTTGAATGAGCGTGAGCCGCGTGACAGCAAGATCGGGCTCACGATGCGACAGGCAGGGCTTGGAACTGCACTCTGGCTTGAAGAAGAGATGAACAAGGAAAAAGAGAAAAACCTGAAATCCCCGGGTGCACCCAAAGAGGCACCAAGGGAGAAGGGCAAGAGCAGGAGGAAGGAGAATGCCTCCGGCGAATAAGAAAAAACAGGGAAAAGTCTGCCGTGACTGTCACCGGGTCGTGGATGGTGAAAACTGCGTAATCTGCGGGACATCAAATCTGAGCGAAGACTGGTCCGGCTACCTCGTTATTATCGATCCGGAAAATTCTGATGTGGCAAAACGGATGAACATCAAACTTCCAGGTCGTTACGCTCTGAAGGTTCGCTGATGCTTACGCTTCCAAAAGAGCACCGGAAACTTTTCCAGGAGCCCTTTGGAGATTTGCACCGGAACCTCGATGAGATCATCCCGGAAATTTCAGGCCGTATTGTATATGCTGTCGGCGATGTTGTAACTCACAATCTCCAGAAGAAGGGTATCAATCCCGCAATCGCCGTAGTTGACGGATATACTATGCGTTCGCCGTGCAGACGGGTGCCGTCAATCCGTGGGGAATGCATCAGGGTGAAAAATCCCGCCGGCACGCTGACTGATGAACTGATCCGCGCACTTGAATATGCGGTCGAACATCCTCCGTTTACCGTCATTGTTGATGGTGAAGAGGATCTCGCGGTAATCCCTCTGGTAATTGCCGCTCCTGATGGCGCAATCGTATTGTATGGACAACCACATCAGGGAGTGGTTCTCCGTATGGTAAATCCCGAGGCAAAATATATCGCCCGACAATTCCTGAGCCATTTTATCCGCTCGGATGCATAGATTCCTTTTAATCGTGAAATCCCTGCATTCATGAATAGTATCAGGTCCTGCGAGGCTCATATTATAAATAACCCGGTTTCCAATAATTACAGGATATTGATGGACTTTGAGATCATCAGCGATAAAAGAAATGAGCTTTTATCCAGAAGAGAGGTTCAATTTAACCTCAAATACGATGGTGCCACCCCCTCCCGTATGCAGACAATCGGCAAACTTTGTGCCCTTCTCAATGTAAAAGAGCATCAGGTGACCCTTGATACCCTGCACTGCAGTTTTGGTAAAACAGAGATCAGTGGTACAGCACGCATCTATGATAATGAAGAGGGGAGAAGTAAGACCGAACGCCCTTATCTTGCAGCGCGCGGAATGCCTAAGCCAAAAGAAGAGGGGACAGCGTAACGATGGCAGCAGCAAAAAAAGCAGCAGGACCTAAGGGGCAGAAGAGAAGCGTATATTTCAAGATTGAGGATGCAAAAGTTACTACGAACAAGAAATACTGCCCGCGCTGTGGACCCGGCGTCATGCTGGCGGACCATAAGGACCGGACCACCTGTGGAAAGTGTGGGTATACTGAATTCAGAAAATAAATTCGATGCCTGTTTTTGGGCAGATACTGGGAATTGAGGGAACAGCATGGAACCTCAGTGCCGCTCTTTTTAATCGTGATCTCATCTCACTTGTCTCCCGACCCTACAGACCAGCTCAGGGCGGAATTCATCCTCGCGAGGCAGCACAGCATCATGCATCAGTAATGAAAGATCTCATCTCTTCTGTCCTCCGGGAACCGGGAAAGATTACAGGAATTGCATTCTCGCAGGGCCCGGGCCTTGGACCCTGCCTGAGGACAGTTGCAACTGCCGCCCGATCGCTTGCATTGACACTGGATGTACCGCTGGTAGGTGTTAACCATTGTATTGCTCATGTAGAAATCGGGTGTTTTGCAACAGGCTGCCGTGATCCGATCGTCCTCTATGCCAGCGGTGCGAACACGCAGGTTATCGGGTACCTGAACGGGCGGTACCGGATATTTGGTGAGACGCTCGATATTGGCATCGGCAATGCACTTGACAAGTTTGCACGGTCAAAGAATTTTCCTCATCCCGGCGGCCCGATCATCGAGACACAGGCAAAACACGGACAATACACCGAACTGCCATATACGGTCAAGGGAATGGACCTCGCATTCTCAGGACTTGTTTCAGCAGCGCAGGCCAGCAAGGAAACCCTCGCCGATGTGTGCTTCAGCCTGCAGGAAACCGCCTTTGCAATGTGTGTTGAAGTGACCGAGAGGGCTTTGTCGCTTGCGGGAAAAGACGAGGTGCTTTTAGTTGGTGGCGTGGGAGCAAATCGGCGGTTGCAGGAAATGCTTCGTATGATGTGTGAAGCTCGCGGGGCGAAATTCTTTGTTCCTGAACAGAAATATCTCGGGGATAATGGCGCTATGATCGCCTACACCGGAAAACTGATGCTGGAGAGCGGATCGTCTATTCCCATTGAAGATTCGCAGATCAAACCATCGTTTCGCGTCGATGAAGTCGAAGTGACCTGGAAACATGAAATTACCTTATCAGACCGTCATGTACTCCCGGAGTATCTTACCCGGAAAAGAGGTGCGGAAGCAGTTGTTATTTTTCGGAATGGCAAGGTGGAAAAGCACCGCACTCCGAAACAGTATCGCGTGCCCGCACTGGATAAACGGCTTATTGCGGAGCGGACCCGGGCGGAGGCACGATTGACAGCCGCCGCACGCAAAGGAGGTGTCCTCACACCA
>JBGOZZ010000037.1:0-8589 GCA_041480465.1 Methanoregula sp.
GCTTAGGCGGTTTGTAAAAGATGTTCAAGAGCCGGGAAAAAAAGTCTGTTCTTTCCTCTGTTTCGCGTACCTGGCAGGACCCCTCACCCCAGCGGGTGACGATGGCCATATCCGCCCTGATCTCTTTGCCCAGATCATTTTTAATATCGGCAAATATCGTCGAGAGTGTCGTGACGCCGTTGAGTGCAAACGATCCTGAATCGAGGGTCACAATGACATGATCTGCCGCGTAGAGCCCGTTGATAACAAACTGGCCCAGGCTTGGCGGGGTATCAATGAAGATATACGAATACCGTGCTTTTATAAACGTAAGAGCTTCGCTCAGAACACCCGATGGGAATGCTTCATGATAGAGATATGGTTCGGCACCTACCAGATCAAGGTGCGAGGGTGCCAGATCTATCCCGGAAGCAGTTTTTTTGACGATATCCTCCATCCTGACCATTGGGAAATCGTCAATCCCGCTCATAAAAACATCGTACATATTTTTGCCGGAGGCGCTAGGGTCGATGCCAAGCCCGGCGGTTGCATTCGCCTGGGGATCGCAATCAACAACCAGCACCTTTCGCCCCATCTGGTGACAAAAGCCGGCGATATTCAGGCAGGATGTTGTCTTGCCTGTCCCTCCTTTGTGGTGAGAAAAGGTAATGATTGTAATGATACCACCTGATTCATTTTTTTTATTTATAACTACTTCTATTAATATACATCGCTTATTCCTGAACTGTTGTTCGGCTTTTTTTTAAAATTGGAAAAAATTTCGGGCATTTCAGGAAAATCCGGAACCGAACGGTAATCTTGCATACTCTCCGGATTTTCATCACCTGATTGTAAAATCCGTTCCGGGCAGGTTTTTTTATAGCATCTATATCCAGTAATGTACGTGGATTCCGGGGACAGTCTTGCCCTTATCGCGGGTATTATTATTGTGATCTTCGTTGCTGTGATGGCGAACCCCGAATACCTGGCCGGCCTGCAGATCCCTGTTCAGACAGCGGTGCCGACACTTAGAGTGAACCCGCAAATCCCGGTTCCTGCCATGACATCACCCGTACCTTCTCTACGGATTACAGTAACACCACCCCCCCTTTTGGAATCTCATGCTCTCCCGTACCGCATTGTCTATACCGACAAACCCTATTCCTACCCGTCATACAGGATCCCTGAAAACATGGAGACATTCGGGGCTTCAGAAATCCCCCAGAAGACGCTGGAATGGGTGCCGTTTGCATATCTTGAAGATACCCGTGGGGGGCTTACCGAAGTTTTTTCTGTGCCGTTCCCTGTCTGGGTGATAAACAGCACGGTTATTGCCAGCAATCATCCCCAGTACGGTATCTTTCGTATGGCTCTCTGTTATGCAGAGAGAGGGGGGATTATTGAAGGCGAAGAGATCCTGAACCGGGGGACGTCTTACCGAATCGTCCAGACGTCAAATACCGATGTATACATGATCATCAGCGCAGAGAACGTCGATAGTTTTTATATACGTCTTGAAACCCCGAGAAATTATTACGATGCGTACGGCCCGGCCTGATGGGCCCCTTTTTTTGGAAAAATGCTAAAGACTATTCTTATCTGAAAGGGGATCCGTATCGACAGGTGTACTATTCGTCTGATATACCTTTTAATATTTAAACATGCCATTTTTCCTGTATGCGGGGAGAGAAGCTTTCTGACGCTATCGTCTATGACAAGCTGAACCTGTTGAAAAAAGATTTTTTTGGATATATTGAGCACAATACAGAAAAAGTAGATGCAAATCTCCCGGTTTTTTACGGTCACGTAATCTCAGCACTCGAAAATTCTTTTCCCGATATCCTTGACGAATCGTATGATGAATTTATCGACCATATCACGTTTGAGGTCCTCGATGCAAGCAGCAACAGCAGCGATTTTGCCTACATCAACAAGGTCATCCAGAACGCCCTTCGTTTTAAGAAGAAAAAAGATGCAGAAACCGGGATCGATATTGTCGTCGGGCTGAAACTGGTAAAAGCCGGGGACTACGCACACGCGATCGATTTTTTAAAAAAATACCGTAACCTGGATGCAAAGATTGGCACCGCCCTGGCTTTCTGCTATTACGCTCTTTCCCTGCGGGAGTTTAAAAAAACCGATACGTCCGTGGAAAGCCAGCGCCCAGGAGAGATGGAACTTTTCGCCCGTGAAACCATGCTCAGCCTTGCACGCAACCCGGCACCCGTAAACCAGGTAAAACAACTGGAACTGGATGATCCGTCGTTTCTCGAGAAGATCTTCTGGCAGATGATCTTTTTGGGACTTGAATGGTTCCCGAGTGAACGATGGTTTATTGAGGCCGGACTTGAGAATGCCGCACTCACCCATGACACCGGCATGAGAAAGCGGTTGCTGGATATCAGTTCAGAACGGTTTTATAACGATATTCACTTCCTTCGCGTGATGTTTTATTATTATCTGGACAGCCGGGATGCCGGGGGCGCTGCGGGTGTCCTGAACCACCTTATACGGCAATATCCCGATGATCTCGAACCGATCTATCTCGGGCTCAAATTCTCGCTCCTGACGAAAAAAAAGATCACGTATCACAGTTTCAGGAAACTGGCAAACTCAAAGGGCATGCCGGTCCCGGCGGTATACCTTTTTGATGTAGCTTTTGATCTCCTCAACCGGGAAAAGGTGGACGCGCTCAATTGTATTGCGGAATTTGAAAAGGAGTTTCCGCAGTTACACTACTATATAACCACCCTTCGATACATAGCCGATGATTTCTTCTCGCCGGATGAGACGCAGGTCAAAAAGGCAAAAAAAGCACTTCTTGATTCCATCGATCAGTATTGTATTGAAGAGCTCAAAAAGATAAACCCCCCGGTAAAAAAATAACCAGGCAACCCGTCTCCGGATTTTTTTCAGTCATGATTTGAAAACAGGCAAACCTCATAAATACAAACTCTGATCATTTTAGGAAAGATATGAACAACGTGATGAGTGATTGAGACCTCTCAATTACCCTGTATGATGAACGCCGCCGCCCCCGAAGGGACGCCCCCGCGGCGGATCAGTGACTGAAAAATTCTGCAAATCTTCCCTGCCCGCCGTGCCTCGGAGAGGCCCTGAGGCGGGTGACCCTCGTAATACTATGATTTTTTTGAGAAAATACTATTTAATGACAGATGTTTCCGGTGAATTTTTGCATCTGATGCTCCTTTCCAATTTTCCCGATAGATTATCAGCAGTAATCGCCCCTCAATCGAAACCAGACCCTGAAAATTCCTGTGGAAGGACTAAAAAACATATCAGAGATTGTTCGATGTCCCGTCTGCCCTGCGAATCAATACCCTGCCGTTGTCGGCCGGCAGGAACGTGACAGACCGCCCGACCTTGCCGCCAACATCCTCAGCAGCCAGCTGGATACGGCATTCTTCTAAAAGAATCCTGACTTTTCCGGCATTCCTTTCACCAATATTGAGACCGGTGCCGAAATACTCAAACATGCAGGCACCGCCGGCAATCTTTGCAATAATGGACCTGTTTTTGCAACCAAGAGCCACAAGCTCTTTGACCAGGAGGGGAACAGCGGTATCGGCGTATTTCCCCGGCCGATCAGATCTGCCCCCGCTTTCAGGCAGCATGATATGCACCATCGCGCCCAGCCTGAGGTTCGGATCGTACAGGGTGAGCCCGATACAGGAACCAAGGCCAATGGTTATCATCGGGGTGGAACCTACGCGGTATTCTCCGATACCGATCATCGATGCCTGTTCGTTCCGGTACGCGGCAGGTTCGGACATGAACAGAATTACTCCGGTACCTACCCCTTCATCATGTTTTCAAGAAGTTCAACAATTCTCACGAGCGTGCTGGTCTCCGGCATCATGATAATATCGCTGTCTATCCTGTGCTCTTCGCAGACAAGTTCTGTGGAGAAGAGGAGAACCTCATTTGTCTCTTCCTGCATCTGGGCGATGAGGGACTGCATGGCCGCATGCGCCATGTCGATAGTGAGTGACGGTGGCGAGGGAAGCATCACAAAGCCGAGCAGTTCAGCGGTGGCATCAAGAAAGGCAGAGACCATGATGTTGCCCACTTCGAGGAGGGCGCTCTTGTCCATCTCATTGAGTGGGCGACTGGTCTCCGTCATGCCGAGCATCGTGTTGGTCAGGCGGATTGCCGATTCCCGGGTTATGTAAAACAGGATATATCCTCCATGAGGAATATCCCCCTGGAGCTCAAACGCCACCATCGCTGCTGATTCTTCCCCCATATACTCTCCGAGCTGAGAGAGATCCACAACTTTGATAGCGGGAACGCTCATCTCGATCGTGCTTCCCAGCATCTGGGAGAGAGTGGTCGCCGCATGTGCAGCCCCGATATTTCCAAGTTCCTGGATTGCATCTTCCTGAACTTCCGATAATCTCATGATCGTCTCCTACACCATGGTGTTTACATCAAGCACCGGTATAATGGCACCATCACCCAGGATGGTGACACCGCTCACTCCCCGGGTAATGCCGATGAAACTGCTCAGTGGTTTTACCACTACTTCCTGCTTACCCTCAACCATATCCACCGGAATGCAGCATTTCCGTTTCTGGTATTGCACGACAACGAGGATCTCGCTTTCCTGCGAGACTCCTGCCATCTCATCCAGCCGCAGGATCTGGAGCACCTCGTCACGGAGGATGATTGCTTCGCCTTTCCCGATGCGGTGAGTGGCATTCCGCCGGAAATTTGCCACTTCAACAATACTGCTTATCGGGATGCCGAAGCGTTTTTTGTTAATCCTGACAATCATCACATCGACAATCGCCATCGTTGGCGGCAGCAGGAGTTCAAATCGGCTGCCTTTACCCGGGGTTGTTTCCACCCGTATCGTGCCATTCAGGGCTTCGATGGATCTCCTCACTACATCGAGCCCGACTCCCCTGCCGCTTATATCAGATATTTTGTCGGTAGTGGAGAACCCCGGCTGGAATAACATCTCGATTGCCTGATCCGTTGTGAATGTTCCGGCTTCTTCGGGAGTAATCAATCCCTTTTCGATGGCCTTTGCCCTGACCTTGTCGACGTTGATGCCCGCCCCGTCATCGATCAGTTCTATGATCACATTGTCCTGGTCACGATGCGCAGAGAGCCTGATATGCCCTTTCTGCGGCTTTCCGCCCTTTCTGCGGGATTCGGGAGATTCAATTCCATGGTTTACGGCATTCCTGATCAGGTGAAGAAGCGGGTCATTGAGGCCATCCATAACGCTCCGGTCCAGTTCAGTTTCCCCCCCGTCCATGACGAATTCCACCTCTTTACCGTCATACTGGGCGACGTCGCGGACAACTCTTGGCAGGCGGTTGAAGATATGGTTTAAAGGAATCATCCTGATATTCATCATCAGGCTCTGGAGTTCTGAGACCGACCGGTCGACCATGCCGATCGCTTCCTCCATCTCTTTTATCTTGTGCTCTGCGGCGATCTGCTTGAGCCTTCCCCGGTTGATAACCAGATCTTCGATCAGGTTCATGATGTGGTCGAGCTGGTGGATATCGACCCGGAGGTTCTTGATCTCGCGTGTTTTATCAGCCGATGAGGTTTGTTTTTTATCATCGTCAGCCGCTTTGATCCCTCCTCCCTCCTCTCCGTGAGCCGGGATACTCTGCTTTTCTTCAGCGCGGATCTCACGCTCCGGAATCCCGGTTCCCTGCGCAAGGGTTTTTGGTGCCTTCTCAACGCCCACAGGGGGGATCCGGGGTTGGGGCGTGATAACCTGCACCGTGTCGGGAGCCCGGATCTCCTGTTTTTCCGCACACCGTATCTCTACGTCTGCAATCTCGGCTCCTGAGGCGGCAGTTTTTAACGCATCCTCCCCTGCATCACTTGCGATTACGAGCCGGAGTATACCATCAAACATTCCCTTATCGATCGCCTCTGCGGGCGGATGAAGGGAAAGGATGGTTCCAAGGGCTTTTAAGTTTCCCAGGGCGAGCATCGCACGCACGTCTTTCATCATGCAGTCACCCGCGACGGTGATACAGATCTCGTATTCCGTGCGATTCTCCGGATCGATTAAAAGGGGAGATTTTTCAGGGTGCCGGGCCATAGATGGGGGCGACGCACTCTCTTTCTTTTTATGTTGCCTGCCGTCGTACTGTTCAATCCATCGTCTCAGGGCATCGACCTGCTCATCAGGGTTTCTGGACGAGGAATCTCCTCCTGCTTCGATCTCATCCAGCATCTGCTCGATGAGATCGGAACATGAAAGGAGGAGATTGCCAAGTTCCGGTGAAATATATGCCGTCCCGCTCCGCACCAGCGAAAAGACGTCTTCCATTGCGTGACAGAGGCGTTCCAGCTGGGAAAAACCCATGGATGCGGATGCACCCTTGAGCGTATGGACAGAGCGGAAGATTTCATCTATTGCACCCTGGTCTGAGCCCTTTTCAAGAAGTAAAAGGTTCATGACCAGATTTTCATGGTTTTCCCGGGATTCTGCCACAAACAGCCCGCGATACGCTTCAAATTCAGACACAGGCCGCCTCCATCATGAGCACGTGCTGCTCAATTGATTCTGCGAGTTTTTTCAGGGGAAGGACATGATCGACTGCGTTGTGGCGGATCGCAGATCGTGCCATGCCATACACAAGACAATCCTTCTCATCACAGATGAGGCTTACTCCACCGGCTTGTTTTATTGCATATGCCCCCTCACCTGCATCATTTCCCATGCCACTTAAAATAACCGAGACAGCATTTTTTCCATATACGCGGGCTGCGGATTCAAAGGTCTTATCCACCGCCGGCCTGACGCCATGGACCGGGGGTGACGTGGTATGGACGATGCGTCCTGTGGTTCTGCCATCTTCCTCCCTCACACCCGAGACAATGGTATGAACACCCGCCATTGAGAGCAGAATTTCGCCGGTATATAATCTGTCGCCGTTCCGGGTTTCTTTGACGGGCATGGCAGCAATCCTGTTGAAACGTGCAGCAAGGGGTTCAGTGAAACCGGGCGGCATATGCTGGGTGATGATAATGCCCGCGGGAAGATCGGGCGGCAGCATGGAAAGCAGTATATCGACCTGCGGAGGACCACCGGCTGATGAACCGATGAGTACTACCCGTTCAGCAGGGCAGGGGGGAGATACGCGGGCTTTGCGGGAATGAACCGCTAAAGGAAATGCGGCAAGATGTTTCACCTTGGAAATTAATTCCAGACTGATTTCACGTATATTGGGGAGATTCTTTGGTTTTTGCATGAAATCATCAGCGCCGAGAAAAATCGCCTCCCTGGTCGTCTCTGCGTCTTTTGAGGTAAGGGAACTCAGCATCAGGACTTTGGGGCGCTTCTTTACCTTTTGCAGTTCCCTGAGAAGATCAAGGCCATTCATGTTCGGCATCTCGATATCCAGGCTGATGACGTCCGGGTCGAGTGACCGGATTTTTTCGAGCGCTTCACTGCCATCTGACGCGGTTCCCACTATTTCGATAGACGTATCTTTGGCAAGTATATCGCGGACGACCGTACGCATGAAGACGGAATCATCAACAATGAGGACTTTTACCATAATAGTTCAGGATGCCAGGATACTCTTGACTTCTTCTAATACTTTGGGAGCCTGGAACGGTTTGATAATATATCCCTTCGCGCCACTCTTGATGGCGAGCTTCACCATCTGTTCCTGGCCGACAGCGGTACACATAATGACCTTTGCTGCAGGATCAAACTCTTTTATCGCCTTTAATGCTTCAATCCCATTCATCTTGGGCATAACGATATCCATGGTGACAAGATCCGGTTTCAGGTTTTTATATTTTGCAACACCATCCTCGCCATCCCCTGCCTCACCCGCGATAGTATGTCCGCCGGAAAACAGAATATTTTTCAGAAGGGTCCTCATAAATAGAGTATCATCCACGATCAGAATTTTTCCCATTGACGATCAATCAAAATATTGGTAGATTATCCCTTAAAGAAGTATTGGAATTGAAATTCTGGTGGATTTTAGTTTGTCTGCGATTTTGAGGCGTCAGTTATATACCGCACTCCCTTGGTGGTGAGCTGGATCTCCCTGCGTATCGTGACTACTTCGCCAAGACCGAGTTTCAGGATCTTGTCATAAATGGCATCAAGCTGTTTGTGAGGGATATTGAGCATATTCTCGATTGCATGAGAGTCCATGCCGGAATAGACGAGCATGGCAACCTGCTGGTCCACGCTATCCAGTTCTGTGCCTTTCATATCCATGCTTTTTGTTGTGTCCCGGAGGTAATTGTAGAGTACCTGGAGTGTTGAAAGCGGGCAGAGCACAAAACTTGAAGAAACTTCGCCTGCTTCAAGGTGATCGATCTTTATGACATCGGTGGGTTTGCCCTGGACATCACGTTTGGTGAGTTCGATCGCTGCTACATCATTGACCGGGACGCAGACTTGTTTTGTTGCAGAGACAAACCAAATCCCCGAACGGACGACAACCACACTTCCCTTATCCCACTGGGCGTCCTTGATCATCACACCGCCACGGATTGCCGGTGACATGAAGTAGGCCATAAGCCGGTATGCGTTGCAGGTCCCGAGGATGAATTTTTTTAATACCTGCAGGACCTTTTCGACAGACA
>JBGOZZ010000038.1:0-8146 GCA_041480465.1 Methanoregula sp.
CAGCAAGCAGGAGGTCTGAGTTGGTTACATTCTGAAGGCTGCCGTCTGCCATCAACGGGTCAAAATCACTTCCCACCGAAAATGTGCCGAGTATCTCCGCTTCGATCAGGATACCGCCTGTTCCGCAGAAGGGATCAAGCAGTATGTCCCCTTCATGCACACAGGTCAGGTTAATAAGTGTCCGGGCTATTCTTGGCATCATCACGCCAGGGTGGAAAAAGTCCCGTTTTCCGGGATTGCGGGCATCAAAGGCCCCGCGATCGATCCTGGAGAGCACTTTGCCAAAGTAGCAGCGGTCCTCAGAAAGTATAGCACGGTATTCTGTCTCCGGGTTCTCAAGTGAAACGGGACCGGAGATCATGGTGCCGATCAGCCGCTCGAACTCCCTTTGTGAACAGGGATTTCTCTTGAGACAGCCCCCGTGAACCTTTTTGGCACGCCCTGCAAATGACTGGCGGGTTTCAATGGCAAGTTCTTTGAGCAGTTTTGCAAAAGAATCGATAGCCGGCTCACACTCGCCGAGATATTCTGACACTATGTGCGTCATGGCAAGCCGGGCTGCCGACTCCGGTTCGGGCGATTCCACAACTGCGACCTGGAGACGTTTATCGAGCACGGTACCGATGCAATCGAGTTCGGCAAAGGGGAGTGTCGGATTTTCACCGGACAGCTCAAAAAGCAGCCTCATCCTGATCTCATTTGTTACCGGCATTCAAATAAGTGTGTAAGGGCAGCATGATACCACTAAAAACCTGAACTATTCCTCGCCTTTCAATGGAATAATTATATTTCTGTTAAACCAAAGTCCCCCAAATATCGCCATAGTGCCCTGAAAGGGTACGGTTTTCCCGTTTATGAAGAATTCCGGGACTCCATTCTCCGGGATTCATTGATCCAGCCCGGGACGCGAATTACTCCTTCATTGGAGCGAGCCTTAAAAAAGAATGATTGAAGGTAATGTCCCCATTATTTTTTACCCTTCTTCTTGCCACCCATTATCCCGGAGAAGAACCCGGCTGCACCACCGCTTTTGCCTTCGAGTTCGGCGAGTTTCTGGTAAAGTTCTTTCTGCTCACTGGAAAGAGATTTTGGTGTGACGATTTTGACCCTGACAAGCAGATCCCCGGGCTTCCCACGGCGCTTCACACCTTCGGCTGTGATCTTCAACGCGGTGTTGAACTGGATACCGGCAGGGATTTTCAGGTCAATATGCCGTTTGTCTATCGTTTCAATCTCGACCGATGTCCCAAGCACTGCCTGTGCAGGACTGATTTCGATAGTCGTTTCAAGATTATCACCGTTCCGGGTAAAACGCTCATGGGTCTGGACATACACTTCGATGAACAGATCGCCATTGGGTGCCCCGTAGTCTCCTGCTTCACCATACCCCTCCATCCGGAGTCGCATACCATTGTCGATACCTGCGGGTATATGCACGGATACTTTCCTTCTCACCCGTGAATGACCCGACCCCCGGCATTCCCTGCAGACTTTTTCCGGTATTTTGCCTTTTCCATTGCACTGACTGCAGGTTGTCATCCGGACGAACTGGCCGAAAGCTGAATGTGCAGCCTGACGCATCTGTCCTGTTCCACCACAACGGGGACAGGTATTCAGTCTTTTTGTTTCGCTTCCCGAACCGTTGCATGTCTCACACGGTTCAGTGTGCATCACTTCGATATCGCGATCCACCCCGGATACTGCATCTTCTAACCTGATCTGGATGCGCATAAGCAGATCGGCGCCGGGCTGCGGACCTGAACGCCGCTGCCCACCGCCAAAGAAATCAAAAATATCACCAAAACCGGAAAAGTCGGCGGAGAATCCTCCTCCGAACCCGCCCCCGCCGGTATACGAACCCCTGGACGCATTGGTATATGTTTCGTGACCCATGTTGTCGTATTGTGCTTTCTTCTGTTCATCGGAAAGCACACTGTATGCTTCGTTGATCTCTTTGAATTTCTCTTCAGCGCCCGGATCCTTACACACATCGGGATGAAATTTTCGTGCGAGGTTGCGGTATGCTTTCTTAATCTCTTTATCGTCAGCACTACGGGGTATGCCAAGGATATCGTAGTAATCTCCCGCACCCATGTATGCTCACTCTTCTTTTACATTATAATCGGCATTAACGACATTATCATCAGATTGTTTATCCTGCTCGGGTGAAGCCCCCGATCCGCCCTGATGTTGTGTCGCCTGTTCTGCCTGCATTTTCTGATAGAGTTTTGTGGTGGCCGAGTAGACAGATTCTGTCAGGTCCTCCATTGTCTTTTTTATGGACTCCAGGTTGTCTTCGGCCAGCGCTTTCTTTACGGCGGCAATGCCTTCCTCGACTTTAAGCTTATCTGCAGATTCAAGCTTGTCACCGCTTTCTTTCAGCATCTTTTCTGCAGTGAATAGTGCTGTATCAGCCTGGTTATGCAGTTCAATTTCGTCACGTTTTTTCTTGTCGTCAGCCTCGAACTGTTTGGCTGCCTCCATCATCTTTTTGATATCTTCTTCAGAGAGTTTCTTATCTCCCTTGATCGAGATTGCCTGCTGATTACCTGACCCCAGATCCTTTGCCGAAACGTGAATAATTCCATTTGAATCGATGTCAAAGGTGACGTCAATCTGGGGTATACCACGGGGTGCAGGAGGGATCCCTGTCAGCTGGAACTTGCCAAGGGTGAAGTTATCTTTTGCGAGAGCTCGTTCACCCTGCACCACATGGATCTCAACACTCGTCTGGCCATCGGCTGCAGTTGAGAATATCTGGCTTTTGCGTGTCGGAATCGTGGTGTTGCGTTCGATTAATTTGGTTGCAATACCACCCAGTGTCTCGATACCGAGCGTAAGCGGGGTCACATCCAGGAGAACTATGTCCTTTGTTTCACCAGTCAGTACTGCACCCTGGATTCCCGCCCCGAGAGCAACGCACTCATCAGGATTGATACCTTTGTCAGGTTCCTTGCCCAGGATCTTTTTTACGGTATCCTGCACGAGAGGAACCCGGGTAGAGCCCCCGACAAGAAGAACGTGATCGATGTCTTTTGGCTCGAGCTTCGCATCACTCAATGCCTGTTTTACCGGTCCTACCGTTGATTCAATAAGGTCCCCGATGAGTTGTTCGAGTTTTGACCGGGTGAGATCAATGTTGAGGAACTTCGGGCCGTTCGAATCTGTCGTTATGTAAGGAAGGTTGATATTGGTGGACTGGCGTTGTGAGAGCTCGATCTTTGCATTTTCTGACGCGTCACGGAGTCGTTGCATCGCATACGGATCATTGCGAAGATCTACACCCTCCTTTTTCCTGAACTCCTCGACAAAGTAGTCCGCGATACGTTTGTCGAAGTCATCTCCGCCAAGGTGGTTGTTGCCGGCAGTTGATTTCACTTCAAAGACACCGTCACCGAGGGTCAGGATTGAAACATCGAATGTACCGCCACCAAGATCATAGACAAGTACGGTTGCATCCTGCTCTTTATCAATGCCGTAGGCAAGTGCACTTGCGGTCGGTTCGTTGATAATCCGCAGAACTTCCAGGCCGGCAATCATTCCTGCATCCTTGGTTGCCTGCCGTTGTGCATCATTAAAGTAGGCCGGCACCGTGATGACCGCTTTTGAAATTTTCTCACCAAGATATGCTTCGGCATCGATCTTCAGTTTCTGGAGGATCATCGCCGAGATTTCCTGGGGCGAGTAACTCTTATCGTCGATTTTAATTTTTTCCGTTGTTCCCATTTTTCTCTTGATTGACTGGATAGTCCGCTGGGGATTTGTGACGGCCTGGCGCTTGGCAAGACTCCCGACGAGACGTTCTCCCTCTTTGGTGAATGCTACAATGGATGCGGTCGTCCTTCCTCCTTCCGCGTTTGGGATCACGATTGGCTTTCCTGCCTCCATAATCGACATGCAGGAAAAGGTTGTTCCCAGATCAATTCCCAGAACCTTCTCTTTTACCATTTTTATACCTCTTGATCTTTCTGATTTCCTTTTGATACTGCCACTTTTGCAAATCTGATTACTTTATCGTTCAGACGGTACCCGCGGGCAACCACTTCTATGACCGTTCCTGCCGGTTCGTCACATGGAATATGAGCGATTGCTTCATGCTCTGCGGGATTAAATTGTTTTTTAAGTGCATCTACAGGAATGATACCATTATGCAGCAACCGGGTATCAAGAAGCTGTTGGATCTGATGCACTCCTTCACGCAGATGAGCGTCGTCAGATTTTATTGCCCGTTCAAAGTTATCCAGCACTTCAAGAATGTCAATGGCAAATCGTTCATTCGCAAGCGAAACGAAGATCTCCTTTTCGCGTACTGACCGTTTTTTAAAATTTTCAAAGTCTGCAGCAAGACGCAGGAACCGGTCATTTAATTCAGCATATGCTCTCTTCTGTTCTTCCAGCACACCTGCACACGATGGATATTCCGTCAGGCAATTTTCTTCCGTACCAGAATCAGGTGTTTTGCCTTGTCCTGTACTGCTTTCTGCGTCGTCCATAGTACATCCCGTTCGATGTTCCCTTTATCTATTGTATTGTGGTTCTATATAAATTTTTATATCATATTAATTCAAATACCGTTGAATTACACTCATTTTTAAAAATTGGGCGCGAATATCTGTTTAATCCGATTTTTAAGCGAAATTTTATACTATTATAACAAGATTTACGTGCATACACAAGAATTGGCTTTTAAGGATTCTTTTTTTCATAAAGATGAAAAACATCACGCACACGGTAAGAATTGGGCAATATTTACACTTCCTGGTAATTTACATAATGACAGAACATTATTTTGTCAATGGGTATCCTGTGATGGGAAGTCCGGCCGGGAAGGATTGCCCCCTTTGAAGAAGATAAGGTTTTATATTTCCGTCAGAAACAGCACGGAGAACCTAATCAAGAGCATTTTCGTAACGTGAATAATTCTCATGTATAATCGTTCTTTGCGTCTGAAAAACTCTGACCATCTGCCCGATCTTCATGAATCCAGTTTGGATGTCCGGTTGATAGGTACTTCTCATACGAGCCCGGATAGGGTATAAGTTTAACAAGGCAGTAACCTGCATACATTTTTCTCTCCTGTTATGCATACACTTCACCATGAAGTGGGCACTGCTCTCGGTCTGGGACAAGACCGGTATCGTCGAGCTCGCACAGGAACTTACGACGCAAAAATACAATATCATGAGTTCAGGCGGAACCGGAAAGACGCTTGCAGAAGCCGGTATAAAATTCACCGAGGTTTCCAGTTATACCGGTTTTCCCGAGATGATGGATGGAAGGGTTAAAACTCTGCATCCGAAAGTGCATGGGGGACTTCTGGGGAGAAGGCAGATCGATGATCTGGTAATGGCAAAGCACGGTATTAACCGGATCGATCTTCTCGTAGTGAACCTCTACCCGTTTGAGGAAATGGCCGGGCGGCACATGAGTCTTGAGTCATTAATAGAATTCATCGATGTCGGTGGGCCTGCAATGATCAGGGCAGCAGCAAAAAATTTCAAAGATGTGACGGTTGTTGTAGACCCTGTGGATTATCCGGCGTTGATCACGACAATTCAGAGCGGTGAAATCTCTCTCCAGCAACGCCTCGCTTTTGCAAAAAAAGCCTTTGCCAGAACAGCTGCCTACGATGGTGCTATCAGCAACCACTTGTTCCGTCTTGATGATTCATTTCCCGCAACGTTTACGGTCCAGTTTAATCATGGCAGAAGACTGCGTTATGGAGAAAATCCCCACCAGGAGGCTGCGGTTTACGGGAATACCGGTATTGCCGGAGCGGAACCCATTCAGGGCAGGCAGATGTCCTATAACAATTATCTTGATGTAAACGCAGGAGTGGCACTTCTCCGGGAGTTCGAAGATACTGCCGCCGTCATTATAAAACATAATAATCCCTGCGGTGTTGCTCTTGGTACCGATGTATTTGAGGCTTATATCGCCGCCCGTGAAGTGGATCCTGTTTCTGCTTATGGATCTGTTGTATGCCTCAACCGCGAAATCAATGAAAGCGTTGCAGAGGAGATCGCCAGGACATTTGTTGAAGTCCTCGTTGCTCCGTCGTTTTCGGAAGAAGCTCTTGGTATCATCACAAAAAGGAAGAACATGCGTGTGCTGGTACAACCGGAACAATCCGTGACTGATGAAATCCGGTCGATTGATGGTGGAGTACTTGTTCAAAGAACGCCACCCTACCAGGAGCACTGGGAAGTGATTACCGATCGCGATCCAACGCCTGATGAGTTGCGGGCGATCCAGCTTGCCTGGAAGGTGTGTAAGCACGCTAAAAGTAATACGATTATCTTTGCCGATCAGAAGCGTACACTCGGAATCGGTGCCGGTCAGATGAGCCGGGTGGATGCGGCAAAGATTGCCGTTGAGAAATCCCGTTCATCGCTGAAAGGATCTGCTGTTGCTTCAGATGCATTTCTGCCCTTTGCAGACACCCTTGAAGTTGCAGCGGATGCAGGAGCTACAGCACTTATACAACCAGGCGGATCCATCCGCGACAAAGAAGTGATCGATGCCGCAAACCGGCTTCATCTGGCAATGATTTTTACCGGCGTGCGATACTTCAGGCATTGAAAATAGTAATTTTTCCGGTTTCAGCCCGATATACCGGATACATGAATATCTGCAATTGATCACGGTCGTTTTTGCCGGAACCAGTGATTAAAAGATCCATGCTCACGATATAGGACCTGAAGCAGTGGGAAGACTAATTAAAAAGGGTTGGGGATGAAATAAAATTTACTGATACCGGCTGATAATCACTGGACGGATACTTTATCGAGCCGTTTCGATCGGTACCGGTTTTTTATCTTGTCGGTAAAAAACGTCCCGGTCGACTGAGCACTTAAAAGATTTGCAAAGATTTGGGAAGGAACATTCTGATATTGATAAATCAGCCCGGAATGAAACTCGATCTCCAGATTCTTTAAATAATTATCGTAACCTACACTTTTCAGGTTACAGGATTGAACGGGTTGTCTTTCCATTATATCACCATAACTAATAGGTGCTGTCAACAGATAATAGTTGGTAATAATATAATTCTGGAAATTATTCAAAGATACTTAGACAAACCGGATACTTCACGATCGGTGTAAATTTCATGATCATGAGATGATGATCCTCACCATTGGCCGCATTAATTATATGGATTCCAGCAGACTGATGCTTGAATTTTCTACGATGTTTGATGGAGTGTATTTTTCTTTGACCTAGGTATCATCGCATGTATACCTGTAAGACTGCACGATCGAAGCCTCCAGGAAAAGGATAGTAATTTGGCATCTGCGAGATACATTCATCGGTGTTAATACCTGCTCATTTGGCTGACACATACCCTGAGGAATTAATTCTAAATATGTTCCATACTAACATTAAGTAAAGATGGACGATGCTGCTGAGGTTTCACGGCTGCTCGATATCCTCGGGAACAGGAACCGAAGGAGGATCATCGAACTGTTACGTCAGAAACCCTGTTTTGTCACCGAGATCTCAGAAACACTGATGATTTCGCCAAAAGCAGTTATCGATCATCTCCAGATGATGGAGCGGGAAGCAATTCTATCCTGCCAGACTGATGACAGGCGCCGGAAATACTATTATCTTTCAAATGATATTCTCGTCGACGTCAGTCTCAAACGGACGCAGGTGCTCGCCCATGAAGCAGACGACGTTAATGAAACCGAACAGATCAAAAACTCGGTCAGGATGTTCGGGCAGATGATCAAAGCTCACGATATGATTCTTTCCAATCTCGAACAGATTAACCATGATATCGAAATAAAAATCAATGACCTTGCCCGAAACCATAAGGATTTATTCACAAGCGATCGAGAGATTACTGTAATAATCGCTCTTTCCCATGACTCGCTTACACTCGAAGAACTGGAACGGGTTACCGATGTACCCCAAAAGGATCTTGGTGAAATACTGAAACGGTTCGAGCGTAAGGGATTAATCGGACGGACGAAAGACCTGTATACACTCCGAGGCATACATGCAGAATAATCCAAACAGTCCTTATGATGATGTTTTCAACAACCTCGCAAAAATTGTTGAAGACATCGTTAAAAACATGCCAGACAGTCACAATGCACGAATCATTGGATACACGATCATCACCCGCAACCCTTCAAAC
>JBGOZZ010000039.1:0-8128 GCA_041480465.1 Methanoregula sp.
CACAATGGTCAGACTGATAGTTGATACGACAAAGATCACGCTCTGTCGCTGGATTGAACTTATATTCATAAGGCGGGAGATAAAAAGGGAATCGGAAAGCACATAGTAAAATTGTTGAGAAAATTGTTAATGATTTCGTGACAACAGTTTTCTCTCGCCAGAAAAAGTTCCCCAATCCTGGTTCAACCCATCGGCAAGAAATTTTTTCAGGTTATTATCGATATCGTCAATTATAATAGTGAAAAATTCATCGCATCGCGAAACGTGTGATACGGCTCCTGCAGTCCGCCAAGCTCGTCTTTCTTGCCGGGATGGCTGATCTGGATGGCGATTTTACCGCTCATTATAATATAATCCATTAGTTTTGCGTTCAGGATGAATATTTCTATTCCAATCAAGTAAAAAATTCCCTCAATCCCGTCTTAACCTTTCGATGAGGAATTTCTTCAGGTTTTCCTGCAATTGTGGATCTTGTAAAGCATAATCGATAATGGTTTCAATGTATCCCAGTTTATCCCCGGTATCATATCGCTTCCCTTTGAATTTATAGCCATACACCGGATGTTCCTTTAATAAGAGGCGAATCGCATCGGTGAGTTGGATCTCGTTTCCCACTCCGGGGGATGTATTCTTCAGGCAGTCAAAAATTTCAGGAACGAAAATATATCTGCCCACCGCACCCAGGTTGGATGGCGCCAGTGATGCGGCGGGTTTTTCGATGATATCTTCAATGGCGAAAAGATCCGGCTCAACTGCTGATCCTTTGATGATCCCATAACTGCTGACCTTTTCCGGCGGCACCGGTTCGATAGAAATTACTGAAGCGTTGAACCGGGTAAAAATTGACATAAGCTGACCAGTGCACGAATAGGTGTTGGCAATAATATCATCACCAAGCAGTACGGCAAACGGTTCGTTCCCGATATGTTTTTCCGCTTTGAGAATCGCATCACCAAGGCCACGAGGTTCTTTTTGCCGGATATAATGAATGCCGGGAAAGTCCGTGATCTTCTTCAATCGTGAGAGTGTCTCCTCCTTGTGCTGATATGAGAGCTGCATCTCCAGTTCGGGGGCGGCATCAAAATAATCTTCAATAGCACGTTTTCCCCTGCCGGTAATGATGATAATGTCATCAATTCCAGCATTAATCGCTTCTTCAACGACATATTGAATGACCGGCTTATCTATGATGGGGAGCATCTCCTTCGGCATGGATTTTGTGACCGGTAAAAACCGGGTGCCAAGCCCCGCTGCAGGAATAACCGCTTTTCTAATTTCCATTACCAGCACATCCCCTCGTACACCGCTGCTCCAGTCTGCGCCTTTTCAACCCGGCGGCCGTCAATCACCAGTTTCCCGCGATAATCAAGAGACTCAAACTCTTTCCATTCTGTGACAATAAGCACCGCATCGGATGCCAGCACTTCCGAGGCAGATGCTGCGTACGATATATCGGGAATCAACTCCTTGAAGTGTCTCATCGCTTCTGGATCATATGCCTTAACCTTCGCGCCGGCCTGTAACAACAACCGGATAACGGAAATTGCCCGGCTCTCGCGGATATCATCAGTATCGGGCTTGAATGCAAGTCCGAGAACACCGATGGTGTGACCCCGAGGATCGAGATGCTTCTTCAGGAGTGCAATCATCCGCCGGGGCTGTTCTTCGTTTGTGTCGATCACGGAATTGAGAATGATCGGGTCAATCCCTTTGGATCGCGCATGGGCAATCAGGGCATTCACATCCTTCGGGAAACACGAACCCCCGAACCCGAGCCCTGACCGGAAAAATCTGGGGTTAATCCGGGTGTCGAGCCCGACACCGGCAAAGACCTCATAACTATCGATACCGGACGCTTTGCAGAGGTTCCCGATCTCGTTTGCAAAACTGATCTTTGTTGCGAGGAATGCATTGCTTGCAAATTTGATCATTTCGGCGGTCCTGATCGTGGTCGTGAAGATGGGGACGTTGAGGGGAGCGTATAATGTCTCCAATACCTCCCGTGTCGCCGGATCCTGCACTCCAATCACCACCCGATCGGTGTGGAAAAAGTCATCTACTGCTGTTCCTTCTTTTAAGAATTCCGGATTCGAGGCGATGCCGAAATCGACACCCGCTTTCTTTTTGGACTCCCGCTCGAGGATTGGTACAATCATCTCCTCGATGGTGCCTGGCAGCACGGTGCTCTTTGTGACAATGGTATGATAGTGGGAATCTGTATGACCAAGGGATCTGCCGATTGTCTTTGATACTTCATCCACCTGACTGAGATCGCTCGACCCGTCCTTTTTTGGCGGGGTTCCGACACAGATAAAAGTGAGATCGGTTCTCCGGACCGCATCCGGTAAATCAGTTGTCGTGTCGATCATTTTTCTGTTCTTCACCAGTAACTGATCGAGACCTGGCTCAAATATAGGACTTTTCCCGGTACGTATGAGATCGAGTTTCTTTTTATTTCTCCCCACAAAAATTACATGGTGTCCCATCTCTGCAAAACATGCACCGGTTACGGATCCAATATACCCCGTACCGATGATTGATATTTTCATGGAAATCCCTCGTATCGTTCTGTTTTTTTGATGAAAAGCACCATTAATGAACACGTCATGGGTAATATCTTTGATTTCAGGTCTCATAGGTCTTTTTACTGCTTATTCCAGGGTACGGATACAAAGGTCGTTGATCTTTAAGAAATACCGTTCAAGACTTTTACGTGCCCATGGTAGTGTTTTACCCTGTTTAATCTCAAAAGTTGCATGGAGATGTATGATAGGGTTCCTGTGGTCCGCCATGTTTGTATTTCTCGCCGAGTCTGGCTGACTCGGATGGCAATTTTATCGGTCATAATATTTTATTCCATTAATTTGCATTAAGAAATTTAAACAATATCCGCATAATACTGCTCCATCCTTCGGAAGTAAAACATCCCGGAAAAAAACAATATAGCAGCCATTCAAACGGAGGCAAGGATTATGCCACTTGGCACTGGACTACCCAGCAGCGCCCACCGGAATCCTTCGATCACGCCAACCATCGGGCTCAGACCGTACAATATATATTTTCCCGAATTTAATTTTACTTCGGCAAAGGCATTCGTTTCTTTTATAATTATCACTGGAGGTCTCAGCAATGATCTCCGGGTCTGCCCATACTGTCAATGTCGCCAGAATTCTTCCTGTACCACTCGATTGTTTTCTTCAATCCTTCTTTAAATGGCATCTTTGCCTTGAACCCGAACTCCTTTTCTGCCCTGCTGACATCAAGGCTGCGTTTCGGCTGGCCGTCAGGTTTTGATGTATCCCAATGGATATCACCTACATAACCTGTCAACTCCTGGATGAGACTCACAAGATCCCGGATTGTGATCTCCATGCCGGCTCCCAGGTTTACCGGATCAGGTTTATTGTATCGCTCCGTGGCAAGAATAATGCCCCGTGCTGCGTCATCCACGTACAGGAATTCACGTGATGCAGAACCGGTCCCCCATACTTCCACCTCTGGTTTATGTTCTCTTTTCGCATCGGTGAACTTTTTGATAAGAGCCGGGATGACATGAGAACTTTCGGGATCAAAGTTATCCCCCGGTCCATACAGGTTTACCGGGAGAAGATAAATTGAATTGAATCCATATTGCTGACGGTATGCCTGTGATTGTACCAGGAGCATTTTTTTTGCTAATCCATAGGGAGCATTGGTCTCTTCAGGATATCCGTTCCAGAGATTCTCTTCCCGGAATGGCACGGGTGTAAATTTCGGGTATGCACAGATAGTCCCGACAACAACACATTTTTCGACGTCTTCCTGCCGTGCCGCCTCGATCATCTGAATGCCCATGATCGCATTATCATAAAAGAGCTGCGCCGGGTAATTCTGGTTATACCCGATTCCCCCGACTTTTGCCGCAAGGTGTATCACGATGTTGCAGTCTTTTACAACCCTGCGGCAGTTCTCCCATTTCCGCAAATCGATCTCCCTGCTGCGGGGGATCCGGATATTTTCTTTGAGGACACCCTTTTTTAGAAGCTGGTTGACAACCTGTGATCCAAAAAACCCGGCGCCACCGGTGATGAGGATTTTTTTATCTGACCAGAATGTCATAGGGCATGTCCTGAATATTTATGAAGATATTAATGATAATGGAGTTTCCCGGTAATAAACAAAATTATTGATTACTCCCTATTTATGTATGCATAAATGTTCGGGAGTATGTCAGTCATCTGAAAATCAATCCGCGTTCCACCAGCGGTCCGGGAATTTTGACGATAGTATTGTATCCGCATCACCTATCGGTTCCAGCCCGGCCGCTTTCATGTCAGCATCCACCATGATCTTTACCAGGTCCCTGAATTTTATTGCAGGTTTCCAGCCTAGGATCTTTTCAGATTTTTGCGGGTTTGCAATCAGTACATCGACTTCAGTCGGGCGGAAATATTTCGGATCGATTTTTACGTGTTTTTCTGTGTCAAGTCCCGCATAGGCAAATGCTTCGTGCAGGAACTCGCGGACCGAGTGCGTCTCTCCTGTTCCTATGACAAAATCATCGGGCTTCTCCTGTTGCAGGATCCGCCACATGCATTCGACATATTCCGGGGCAAATCCCCAGTCACGTTTTGCTTCGAGATTCCCAAGATACAGGAACTTGTCCTTTCCTGAAATGATCCGTGCGATGGCACGGGTAATCTTGCGGGTAACGAATGTCTCCCCCCGGCGGGGAGATTCATGATTGAACAAAATACCATTTGAAGCAAAGAAATTATACCCTTCGCGATAATTTCGTGTCATCCAGTAGGAATAGACTTTGGCACATGCATAGGGACTCCTCGGATAAAACGCGGTATCTTCCCTCTGGGGCGGGCGCGCAGCGCCGAACATCTCGGAGGATGATGCCTGGTAGAATTTTACCCCGTGATTACTCCGGCGGGCCGCTTCAAGAATTCGTGTAGTCCCCAGTGCAGTGACATTCCCGGTGTATTCCGGCGTATCAAAACTTACCCGGACATGGCTCTGTGCCCCGAGGTGATAGATCTCATCAGGCCTGATATTATACAGGATATTTGATATCTGCTCCGAATCGGAGAGATCTCCATAATGTAAAAACAACCGGGCATGAGTATCATGCGGATCGATATAGATGGAATCGATCCTGCTGGTGTTGAATGTTGAAGATCGGCGTATCAGTCCGTGGACTTCGTAGCCTTTTGACAGGAGCAGTTCCGCCAGGTATGATCCGTCCTGCCCCGTTATTCCGGTTATGAATGCTTTTTTTCCCATGATAAGTCACGTACAGGTAATAGTTTGCCATTAAAAAATTTGAATCTATGCTGATGTTTAAAAAAAGGATATTAAAATCTGGAAGCCTCAGCCGTGATTGACTATTTTTGTTCAAACCCTATTGCATTTTATTGGAAAATAACGACTAATTTTTGTCCGATTAGTTTTATTGAGTGGTAAGTTGTATACATCTATTATGCCGGATATCAAGCACCCTACATGTGATCATCCGAAATGCGGAGCAAAAATGCAGCGCGTTTATAAAAGGACTGATTCTACTTTCGTATCATTTAGTTGGGGCTGTACCGATTGTGGTTTATTCAAAAAAGATAATTAGGGGGATACAAACAACCAGACCATGAGGGATCTGCCAATAGAACGTGAATATGAAGGTTAGAACTTTTTTAATCATCTAGTTTGGTTGGATGGTCAGAATCCCCATAGCAGCATCCTGTCACTGGGTTACGTTTCTAATTTTGAAAAGAAGATAATAAAAGAGTTTTTTAATCTTACAAATTTTCAAAAAGATTATTATACCCTTCTTAAATAAGTCACGGCGGAAGAAATGCGGGAAGGTAGACTTAGCTGTTTCATAATCGTGAGACGGAGTTTCGCTAATATTACGATTGTTTCACCGAACCGGGTGTGGCGATCATAGAAATTAATCATATGCGGATGGATCAGGATCGGTATGACCGCCCTTGGCATGAAGCCCATCCCCCACCGTGTGTTATTTCCATACATCAGGGCTATCAAACCGTTCAAATAGACATTCTTCCTCTTCCATTCGTGTGTCCGGTGATCGAATCCAGCGACAAAATCTAGATTGAAGCCGCTGTCGGCAACGCCAGTGATGATAGCATCCTGAAGAGCGATCTTGAACATCTTTGTTCCCGGTATGAACACAAGGTTGTAGATCCGGAGAGAGAATGGGGGCGGAAACTTCTCAAGAAGACGGATTCCGTCGAGGAGGTCCTGCCGCGTTTCGTAGGGATTTCCGAGAATCAAGAAGTACAGTGGATTGACTCGCGAATGTTTGTTGACTGCGATTGCCGCATCCATCTGAGTCTTGTCACTAATATGACGATTGAAGATCTCTTTCCGAACTCTCTCGCTGCCACTTTCCAGACCAACATCAATTTGAAACATGCCAGCCTTCTCCGCTAGAGCCACTTTCTCTTCAGTGATTTGGTTTGGGGAAGCCATGCATTCGAAAGGAATTCCCACTTGACCGGAGTAAGTTCCCGCAAATTCTCTCATCTCTTCCACAGGGCGATCGAAGAAGTCCTCATCTGTGAAGTAAAAGTGATTTGCGCGTGGAAACAGCCTCCGATATTCCCCGGCTACTTTAACAAATCTGGGAATCGACATCTTTCTCACATAGCGACCTTTGCCTCTGTATATCGATTTGAGTTGCGAGTTCGAACAGTAGTTGCAATTATTGTTGCATCCCCGGGACCCGCTGAATAGAACAAGCCTAGAATTCTTCATTTTAGTGTTCGGTACTAGCGTACCGGTCGGTTTCATAATGTACTCGTTCTCGAAAGCAAAATCAAGAAGCGGTAGACTGTCCAGATCGGTGATTAGGGGGCGGAGATCGTTCAGTATGTTGCGACCGTTGGAAAGATAGGCCGCATTGGGAATGTCCACAAGTTCTCTTCCCGAGGCCACTCTCTCTGCGACATCGAGCATGAACTCCTCACCCTCGCCTCGGCAAACGATGTCGGCGTGCGCAGTGCAATCCTCTGGAAAGAGGGTGGGATGTATCCCACCCCAGACGATAAGTCTTCCAAGAGGGCGAAGACCCTTGATCAGTCTCTTGGCTCTCTCTGAACCTCTGGACATCGAGCTGATACCGATGATCTCGGAATCTCCCACTAGTGCAGCGATCTCTCGTATCACGGACTCGTTGACGGACGCTTTGGATTCACCGGCAAAGACCATCGTGGTTCGGTGTCCCGCTTCGCGGAGTGTTGATGAAATACTCCTCATCCCGATCGCCCATACTTCATCGTCCGCGCTTATCATCGTGATATGCATCTATCTCATTATTAATTATTTTCCCAACGATGATATATATTGTCTAGCAAAACATCAGTGCTTTGTCCCGGAATGTGCGAACATTCGATACCATTGCAAGAATATCTTCTTCCTGCAGAATCCCATCGGGTGTTGTTGTGCAAGAATCAACGGATAGTACTTTGATCTTGTCAACTTTTTCTTTAGATAATTTTGAATGGCCTTCAGAAATCATCCACTGCAGGAACCACTTCAATCCTTTGACATAGTCATGCTTGGTGTTCGCTTTGAAAGGTGTGCCGCGCAGGGATTTGCTGATTGCAGCTCATTGAGGGCATTGTGAATCTCTGTTATCGTTGCGGCACGGTATGGTAATTTAATGAAACGTCGCCAATTGACCAACTCAAAGATACTCTTGAGGACCCGAAGGTTTGATACATAACGAGTGGCTTGATACTCAGAGGCATAACTCCGTATCAGGTTCGCATCATCTGGGGGTTATCTGTCCGGATGCCAGCGCCTTGTCTATCGATGCACTACCATATTTTAAGTTGTCCTGACAGTGAAATCCCATGCCCTAGGATTGTTAAATATTGTTCAAATACTTTTTGTTAGGATTTGAACAAAAAATAGTAAGCCTCAGCCGTGATTTGAACACGGGACCTGCTGATTACAAGTCAGCCGCTCTGCCAACTAAGCCACTGAGGCGCCATATAAGGTAGACAGTTGGTGGTAAAAAAGATAATGCCGGAACAGATTCGATGCTCAGTCAATCCTCGCAGGGCTGATTCCCGGCTCACCTTTCCAAATACATTATAGGAACAGGAACCGAGTAATG
>JBGOZZ010000040.1:0-8078 GCA_041480465.1 Methanoregula sp.
ACAACCACAGGCGGGGGTGCCGAGATTGGGATATGCAGGGAAATTATTCCTGACGATCTCCGGCAGGCAATTTCCAGGTGCACGATCATTATCGCAAAAGGGATGGCAAATTTTGAGTCCCTGTCAGAAATGGACAATCTGCCTCCCGTGGCATATCTGCTGGCAGCGAAATGTAAACCTGTTGCAGATGAGTTGGGCGTACCCATTGGTTCAAAGATTGCCATGCTTCGGTCGTAGTATCACAGTGGCAGCGTGCAGGCTCAGGTGCTCCAAGCTCCTCCTCATGAGCATCCACCGATTAAATAGTGCTTTCCTATGAATATTGTACTATTTACGAGAGTGTTACCCGCTTCCGGGCATCTCTGCGGCATGCCGGTGCATGGAGTTTTTTTTAGGATTTTAGTCGCTGATCCGCCGCGTGAGAGCCCCGTCAGGAGGGATGTTTATCGTAAATGGGGATATAGGGGGACTAATCCTTCATCAGATCTAAATACTATGATCGTTCAGGGTTCGGGGGCGTACTCTTGGTTTATGCGAGTTTCTACAAAACTTAAGAAGGTGAAAATCTGGAGCTAAAAGGGGGCGAAACCTAAAAAATGGCTCTTGTCAACGTAATACAGACTCAAAAAACTCACGACTTTTCACAAAAAATACCAGCTCCCATAGGATTTTATCCGTCAAATCTGATCATTGATCATGGTACTCCTGGAAGGAATCGCCCTCGGTTGGATGCTCATTGTAATCGGCGCTGTTCTCCTCCTTGTCGAGGTTCATACACCGGGTTTTTTTGCAACAGTTCCTGCAACGGTGATGATATTTCTTGGCATACTGCTCCTGCTGGGAATTGATATCTTTAACTCTGGCTGGGGGGTTATTATCGGTGTAGGTATTGCAATCGGTGCAGCGGGGTTTACCGTCTGGATGTACGGGAAGATCACACCGAATGAAAGCCCGACCACCATCAGCCGGGACTCCCTGATTGGCATGGAAGGACGGGTGAAAACAACGGTGGATCCAAATACGCTTGCCGGAAAAGTATTCATATCCAGCACAGAATGGAGTGCCCGCTCAACCGGTTCTGAAATCCTCCCGGGAAAGAAAGTAAAAGTTGTTGATTCACACGGCGTGCATATCGTCGTTGAAGAGGTGAAATAACATGGCATTTATTGAGACGCTGATCGTCATTTTTCTGATCCTCGTTATAGTGGCAATCTTTGCCAGAGGCGTTGTGATCATCCAGCCGTATGAACAGGGACTGCAGATCCGTCTTGGACAATATGTTGGCCGGATGAATCCCGGGTTCCGCTGGATCGTTCCGTTTGTAAGCGAAGCGATCAAACTCGACCTGCGCACTACGGTAATTGATATTCCCAGCCAGGAAGTAATCACGAAGGATAATTCGCCAACAAACGTTGATGCGATTATCTATATCAGGGTGATTGACCCGGAAAAGGCATACTTCGAGGTTTCAAACTACAGGCTGGCTACCGTTGCGCTCGCCCAGACAAGCCTCCGCGGGATTATCGGGGATATGGAGTTGGATGAGGTTCTTTATAATCGGGACGTGATCAATACAAAACTCCGCGACATCCTTGATCGGGAGACGGACCAGTGGGGTGTTAAGGTGGAACGTGTCGAGATCAAAGAGGTAGACCCGATTGGAGCTGTCAAAAATGCGATGACCGAGCAGACCGCTGCTGAGCGTGCCCGGCGGGCTGCTATCCTTCGTGCCGATGGTGAAAAACGATCGGCGATCCTCAAAGCCGAAGGCCTCCGCCAGAGCATGATCCTTGAAGCAGAAGGGGAGCGGCAGAGTAAAGTCCTCCGTGCTGAAGGTGAGAGGCTCTCCAGAATCCTGCAGGCACAGGGTGAAGCTCAGGGACTTCGCATCCTTTCTGTAGGTGCTGCACCCCTTGATAAAAAAGCCATCACCGTCCTGTCCCTTGACGCACTGAAGATCATGGCAGCCGGCCAGGCAACGAAGATAATCTTCCCGTTCGAGATCTCGCAGCTGATCCGGCAGGGCGCAAAATTCCTTGGGGCCGGTGAAGAAACGCTGGAAGAAGCGGGAAAACGCCCGATTATGGATGAGAGTATCCTTGGAGATATCCCCAGACGCGAGGCAATAGATGCAATCTTAAAAGAGATCCAGGATGCAGTGCCGAAAGTTTCTGAGGACGAACTGAAAGACACCAGTAAACGCAGAATCCCGATTGAGAAGGAGAAAATGGATTCTGTGTCAAAACCATCGGAATAACGTTGATACATTTTCGTTCCCCGCGATCCCTCTTTTATTATTTTACATGAACTCGCGGTGCCGGATGGTATTTACCTGATCCACGACCATACCGTGATAAGGATGTACTATCCGAATTTCAAGGATACTATTGCTGCATCACCTTATATTTTTACCCTCGGTGTGGCCGGGGACAGTGGATCGGGAAAGACCACGTTTACCGAAGGAATACGAAGCATCTTTGGAAATGACCTGGTGTCCACTATTACTCTTGATGATTATCATAGTCTCGACCGTGAAGGGCGGAGGGAACAGGGACTGACGCCGCTTAATCCACGGGCAAACCGGATCGAACAACTGGAATATGACCTCTCTTCCCTTAAACGAGGGGAACCTGTTGAAAAACCGGTCTACAACCATACAACCGGAACATTCAGCCCACCCGTAATATTTCGTCCTCATAAAATCCTCATCCTCGAAGGGCCCCACACGATGTTTACTCCGGGACTGCGCAAATATCTTGATTTTACCCTCTTTGTAGATCCGACAAAAGAAGTAAACTCTGACTGGAAGATTCGTCGTGATGTCAGGATGCGTGGCTATTCCCGCGACGCTGTCAAAAAGGAGATTGCCGAACGGGAACCGGAATACGAGCGTTATATCGCCCCCCAGAAAAAGTATGCCGATGCTGTCATCGGAATTGATTATTCAGAATACGGGCGTCACTTTGGGGAGGAACTCAATATCTACCGTATCACGCTTTCTCAGAGCAGGATGAAACAAACTATTGAGAATATTGATCTTTCTTTAGACCTTTACTCAATTCTGTCCCTTTCAGAGAGAAATTTCTCGCTCGAATTTCTGACAAGTGAACATAACGGGCACAGGATGGGAGAACTGATCATAGACGGAGAACTCAGCGAACATGTGTGAAAAAACTTGAACTCAGCATTGAGCAGCAGACACGGGTTCATTGCAGGATACGGGACAGATCCTGCAATGAAAACAGGACATGGCAGGATCACATGAACAAGGGACAAGAAGCTGTATGAAGAAGATTGCGGTCATGACCGGAGGGGGGGACTGCCCCGGACTCAATGCGGCAATCCGGGCTGTCGTACTATCGGGCTCGAAGTATCACCTTGAAACACTGGGGATCCGTAACGGGTGGAAAGGACTCATCGACCGTGATATGGTGTCACTCAACGATTCCTCTGTTTCCGGTATAATCAGTTGGGGAGGAACCATCCTTGGAACATCACGGATGGATCCGCTGAAAGATCCTGCCGACATGGAGAGAATTCAAAGAACCATAAAAACGGCCGGCATCGATGCACTGGTGGTTATCGGTGGGGATGGGACGCTTTCTGCGGCATATGAAGTTTCAGAAAAAGGTATCCCGCTCGTTGGTATTCCAAAAACGATCGATAACGATATTTACGGCACCGATCTGGCTGTGGGTTTTGACACCGCGTTCTCCGTAGTTACTGAAGCGATCGACCGGCTCCACACCACTGCAGAATCCCACCACCGCATCATGGTTGTCGAGGTCATGGGACGAACTGCTGGTTGGATTGCCCTGATGTCAGGTATGGCCGGTGGAGCAGATATGATCCTGATCCCTGAGATCCGTTTCACCATGGATAAGGTCTGCCGGGATCTTAAAGCGCGGTACATGACAGGAAAAAAATTTTCGATTGTGGTGATTGCCGAAGGAACACATCACGAGGATATCACAGATACGGCTGTCCCGGAATGTAACCGTGACGAGTGCGGGCACGAGAAATTCGTGGGTGTTGGGAACCTTCTTCGAAAGGAACTCGAACACCGGCTCGGTATTGAGACCCGGGTAACGGTGCCGGGCCATGTCCAGCGTGGAGGCACGCCCACTGCTTTCGATCGGGTCCTCGCAACCCGGTTCGGGATAGCAGCAGTGGAGCAAATCGTTGCCGGTAACTTTGGCAGTATGGTGGCCCTGCAGGGTACCCGGATTGGAACAGTTCCGCTCAAAGAAACGGCGTCACGGAGAAATCCTGTAGATCCCGATTTCTATTACCATCTTACAAAGCTAAAAAGCAGGGAACGGTAGAGACTCACTTCCCCACCCAGACTTTTCAGATATGCAGCAGATAGGGTAGGGCGATCAGAGACATCAGTACTATCAGCATAAGGTAGCTGAAGGCGCTGCTGACATATCCTGAATATTTTATGAGCCCGCGGCGGTCGAGGAGACGGTCTACTCCTTCCTTAAAGATATACCCGCCATCAAGCGGGACCATCGGGATTGCGTTAAAAATACCGACGTTGAGGTTGATCCAGGCAGACCAGAAGAGCAAATGCATAACACCCCAGAAACCCTCAAACGGGACAGAGTAGTACGTCGTGTCAGGAGTTTCAAAAGCAAGGATACGGAGGAACTGGATACCGGTATCATTGGCAAAGGGAATAATCAGGAACTGGAAGAATCCTATGGGCGACAGCAATCCATGAACAACCGCCATGACTGCTGTGCCATCATAATACTCGACCCCCATAAATCCGCTGGTCCTGTCAGGGACTTCAGCAGGCCAGGCAGCAAGGGTGAGAGGGTAATCCTTCACGTTTTTTTCATGTTCGGTAGTGAGAATCAGCATGTCACCGGGTTTTGTTTCGTTAAGGATAGCCGAAACATCACCCCGGCTGCTGACCGGTACTCCGTTTATTGCTGTTACTATCGACCCTGGGGGGATCCCCGCACTGTCTGCAGGATAATCCTTGTAGACCCCGTGAATGATCGGCAGACTGACTGGTGTAACCAGACCCATGCACAGAATAAGAAGGATAAAACAGGAAAAACCTACGACAAGGTTGTTCGTGATCCCTGCTCCGAACATGCGTATCTTGGCCATTCCTTTTGTGCTGTCAAGTTCTTCTTCATCCGGCTCAACAAAAAACCCTATGGGGATGACTGCAATGAGCGCACCCATCGTCTTTACTTTAATATTCTCAACACGACAGAGAATCGCATGCCCGAATTCGTGAACACCAATGGTAATGATAAATGCAAGCCAGACAGCAAGGGTGGACGGTACATACTCGTTAATACCGGGCAGGAGCAAGATATTCTGCGGCTTATAGATCCCGGTTGGTTCCGGCTGAACAAGAAGGGTGTATCGTACCGAGACAAAGAGCATGAAGGTGATGAAAACCGATACGATGACAACCGCAATAACCCCTGCCGACCCATAGAACCGGAAAAACCTGCGGAATGCCGCAAATTTGTCAAAAAATCCGATCCGGTTCGTTTTTATTGCCATAATCGGACCATAAAAGGTGATGCGATCCTCCCAGAGTTTCCGGGAATGAATATAATATGCTACCGCTGCGTAGACAGCGACGAGAAAAATGATCGGAAAGATCCAGTCCATTCGTTATTTATTGCATTGCAGGCCACATAAAACAATGGCTCGGTATATTCCGACGGGAGAAATGAAGAAATCAGAAAAATTCCGACAGATGGCTCTGTTCTTTTTTCCCGATCATGAGGGATACGGTCTTCCAGCTCTTTCTGGCAATCGGCGGGGGGCTTTTATGTTCATCGATATATGCGGAGAGGAATGCGATCGTCACCGGATCCGAAGAATACCCGCTACCTATTGTTCCATATTTTTTTGAAAGGGTCGCTATCGCATGATCCCGTACAACTTTTGCAACAATGCTTGCGGCGGAAACTACTTTGAAGGTTTCGTCGGCGTGGTGCTCGGAGATGATCTCACAGGTACATTCAAGATGGGATTTCACCATTTCTGCATACCGGAACGCATTCACGTCACAGGCGTCGACATAGGCTTTTGAGGGGGCAAGCTTGCTAATGACCTGTGCATGTGCCCGGGCAATACAGGAGTTCATGGTCATGCCCCTTCGAATCTCATCGATCTCGTGTGCGTCAATCCGCACTGTTACTACGCGGAACCGTTTCCTTATGACTGAATAGAGGCGTTCCCGCACAGCGGGTGAGAGCAGTTTTGAGTCCTTCACCGTAAGATCAGCAAAAACATCCTCTGAGGGTACCCCGACGGCAGCAATCACCAGCGGCCCCAGTACAGATCCCTTCCCTGCCTCGTCCACTCCGCAGATCACATACACTGATTAATGCGCAAATTATTTCAATGCCGGTGATGGTAACCGGTAGTCATGTATATTATCATAGTGGGGCTTGGCGGGATTGGGAGAAACCTGGCAAAACAGGCAATTGAACATGCAAACAATGTTGTCGTCATTGACCAGGATGAAGCCCGGTGCAGCGAGGTTCTTGAACACTATGATGTACTGGCAGTAACCGGAAATGCAACCGACAAGACAACGCTTGAGGAGGCCGGGATCGACAGGGCTGATGCCCTGATCGCAACAACAAGCGATGATTCGGTCAACCTTATGACCTGCTGGCTCGCAAAAAAATTCCGCGTCCCCAATGTCGTTTCAATCGTCAACCAGTCCTCTCATTCAGATTTTTTCAAGGAAGTTGGGGTCAGGATCAGCGAGAATCCAGATGAACTCGTGGCGTCACGCCTCTATTACTGGACCCAGAATCCCCAGCTCCAGCAGCTTGCCTCGATTCCCGGAGGGACAATCTTTGAAATAGTTGCCGAGCAGGGTGCGCCTATTGTCGGGCACGAAATCCGTGAACTTAAGGTCAAAGACTTTGTGTTCATTGCAATCCGCAGGTCCGGGGGCGAACTGATCATCCCGAGTGGTAATGTCAGGATCCAGCCAAACGATATATTCACGGTCTTTACGAAAAAAGAAGCAGAGGATGACTGCCTCCGCCTCCTCAACAAACAACTTAAAAAATCAGCGGATTGATGCAGCGAGCGTTCCCAGATCGAGCATCAGTTTCGGGTTCACCCGGATAATTTCTTTTATTAAGGACAGTGTGGTGAAATCGCTGAGATTCAGCTTTGAGACAGAATGGATGATCTCATTCAGTTTCTCATCCGGTTGCCGGATAAGGTATTCTTTGATATGGTAGTTGCGCTCTATGGCTTTGCCCATCTTCGATGCCCGCCAGGTTTTGTCATATTTCATGAGTGCAGTTTTGGATACGTCGCATGTTCCAATGCATTCGGCAGCAACCTCAGCGGCGAGTCTACCGGTATACATACCATTGTAGATCCCGCCACCGGTAAGTGGATCGACAACACGGGCAGCATCACCGGCAATTATCAGCCCATCTGCTACCGTACATTCCAGGGGACGGCAGACAGACACGCCACCGGCAATATATTCGATCGGTTTCCCATGGGGGAATGTCTTTTTTACAAACCGGTCAAGGTAGTCCTTTGCCCGGTGTCCCTCGCCGCTCTTTTTGCCGGATATACCTATCCCGACATTCGCACACCGTTCACCTTTCGGGAAAATCCAGAGGTAGCCTTCAGGTGCAACCTCATTTCCCAGATAAAAGACCGTGGTATGAGCGTCGATATCGATATCTGCCATCAGATACTGGACAGAACTCATGATTTCGCGGACGGGTACTGTCGTATCAATTCCACACCACCGGGAAAATTTGGATTCGACACCATCGGCAGCAATAATGACATCCGCGGTAACATTCGTTATTATCCCACAGCATTCGATTTTTGCGCCTTTGACGCAACCGTTTTGAATAATTGGCGCTGATGCACGGCTTTTGACTGCAACATCTGCCCCTGCTTCAGCCGCCCGCCAGACCAGTTCCCGGTCAAAAAATTTCCGATCGAGGATATAACCAACTTTGTTGCCCGCAAACTTGGATTCGAGCTTCATTAAAAAACCATCGGGAGCAACAATAGCTGCACCGGTCATCTCGGCAGAGATCCATCGG
>JBGOZZ010000041.1:0-8055 GCA_041480465.1 Methanoregula sp.
ACCATTTGCCCCGTACTCGTCAAGCGCACCGATCACTTCGACCTCAAGATCGCGGGCTCTCATCTCTTTTAAGATCCGTTCTGCGTCCAGACGGGTCTTTGGCAGTCCCCGCTGATCAAGGTTGGCAATATACGTGATATCTGCATCCGGGCAGGTGTCATGAAGAGCGATCAGTTCATCAGCAAACATATAAGCCGTTTCCTTCTTTGCGTTCAGGATTGCGACACCTTTTTTCCCGCTTCGCGCAAGTTCGATCAGGCGGCGTGCAGCGATATGTTTCAGGTCCCCCCGTGAGGGTTCGATGTATGGCTGGCTGGCTGCACCTCGCAGACGCTCGACTTCATTGGCCTTCTCCATCAGGAACTGCTGACGGATGAGTTCGTCATGGGAGATCCAGCCGGCCTCGTATGCCGCTTCAAGTGTCGCAAGCACTCCGGCAATATTATCCAGGTATCCCGCGTGGATGTCAACAGCGATGGTGGGGGTCGTTATCCCGGCACCGTCAATCGCTGACTGGAGATCTTCACCGATGATCATGGCCACGCACGTTCCAATCACTGCCATCCTTTCGGGCTTGAAATGATCCTCGGCATAACGCAGGACATCTTCAAGCGGTTTCTGGCCGCCAAAGATGAATTCATTGTCAGCAAGAGAAGTCGTGAGCACCCTCATCCCGTCTTCCTCCAGCAGGCGGGCGTGCTTGAACGAACAGCCGGAAGGACCGTGGAGTATGGCCACACCGACTTTGAGATCGCGTGCCGTATAGAGCGCAGCAACGATTGAACTGGGACGGGGGTGCATGTATTTCATGATGATCTCTTATCTCCAGGTTTTCACGGCGAGAACAACAGATCCCTGATCTGTCATACTGACGGCAGCGGCACGGGCTTCTTCGAGGGTTTCTGCATATGCTGATATGAGCGGTGCCAGACCCGGGTATTCTGTAGTTCCTGGCCGAAGACCTACCCATAGTACCTGACTGGGACGGATCCGGTCGACTGCCTCCCGCATCTGGTCTACAGCAAATCCTTCACAGACCGCCCCATCACCAGCCATCTGCCCGATGACAAGGGTCAGGGCTTCTATTCCGGATATATGCCTGGCATACCGTGACGCCTCGATGGTTGTTGCAAGGTTGGTACCGCTGTTTGCATTATCCACGATGAGCAGTCCTTTTTCATATGATACAGACATCCTGCCCGGGAGCGCGCTGAACGATGACAACGGTCCGGGGTCCAGTCCCAGGATCATCGCCGCTGCTGCAGCGAGCATCAGAGATGAATGATATCCGGGAACTGCAAGGAGGGGATTTGAGAACCTGTGGGTAGTGCCGGAGTAAGTGATACAGCACTCCGTATTCCTGGAGACGGCAATGTCTTCGATATGAGTCACCGGACCGGAACAGTCTGCCAGAATATTTTCTGCCAGGAGGAGGTGCCGGGATTGTTTTGCCGACACGACTTTTGTGGTAACGGCAGATTTTTTTCCTGCTGCAAAAACATAATCGCCGGCCGAGGTGATGATTGAAAGATTGCCGGCACCTGTCACCCCTAATGATTCCTCTGCAATCAGCCATCCATGGATCTCAAGGGCCAGCTTTGCAGCAGCGAGCACGGATGCGGGGGTAATGCTGGACTGCGATATCTGCGTCTTTTCCGGAAAGCGGTACGTCCCGTTCGAGGTGTGAAGTATACCCGCTCCCTGCATCAGGGAAGCAAGAGCGTGTGCCGTCGTTGTTTTTCCCCATGCACCCGTGATCTCGATCATCGGTTGAGGGACATTCTCACCAAGCAACCGGCGCACAGCTTCGTGGTGGGAGATGACCGGCGCCTGCGAAAATCTGAGAAGCGGGTGATCAGGATCGAGGTGCACCGGTGCGACGATCAGATCATAGGTACGCGCAAGGGCTGCGGGTACGTCAATGGCGCTCTCTTCCCGATAAACATCCACGCAGTCAACGCGCTCTCCCCGGGCTGAAAAAGCCTCACCTATCGCGTTTCCGCCGTGAATAGTGTCCAAAACAAGGATGTGCATAAAATAAGTCAGAGAAGGGTGAGCGCCTTTGTCGCGTTCTTCACCATCAGGTCAGCAAGAAGGGGATCGCTCCCGATTGGATCTGCGTATACAAGGGGGATGGACCTGCCATTTAAGGTAAATGAACCTTTCTTTGTGCCTTCGGGAAGTCCGATCTCTCCCGGGATATCTTTTTCGATATGAACACCCTTTGCCAGAAACAGGGGAACTACCACAAGCGCATCAATTGGTTCATGCCGGAAATCATTGAGTGATTCCTTGATTGTCGGCGTATTCATATTCATAAAACCGCATTTTACGATAAAATCCGTGTTGTGTGCCTTGATCAGAGACGCTGTATTCTCAACAAGCTCTTTGTTGTAGGGCATCGTGCTCCCGTGCCCGACAAGTAACATACCCTTCTTACCCATGGTTATATCCTCAACGTTATGTTGCGTGTGTGCTTTTCAGAGGGTTCCCGTTTTTTGAGAACCAATCCGGATTCTTTGTATGAAAAATGGATCACAATCGTAATAATTATTATCGGTATGGATCTGTTTTTGTATTCTCTCTCGTATGAAAAAAAGGATTATACTACCCTTTTATCTGATCCACTCTTTTGAAAAAACAAAATTTATACGTTATTTATCATGTTACCGGCCATGCTGCCAGCTGGGGACCATTGACCGTATCCCTGAATTTATATTGAAGTTTCAATCCATTTGAGATTGCAGGTATGACAAACAGGACTTTTCCTTTTGATTGCTGGTTCAGGTATAATTGTTGCATCGTTAATCCGTCATTTCCGTAGTACGGGATATGAGGATCGTAGTTGTAGCCACCTGAATCAGTAATGCCAAACGAAGCAGAGCTTGCATTGAGTGTTTGTACTCCTGTATTTTTAATCTCTGCATCGACAATAACAAATACTTTTCCGGGAGGTGCAGTTTCAACCTGATTTTTTTTCAGGGTTTCGGAATAATAACTGTACTGATTCGTTTTTTTGGCTGAAAAAACCATAACTGACTTAATCCCGTCACTTGCACCTCCCCCGACAGGTAAATTCAATATTTCCAGTGCTTTTGATTCAGATAGAGTTGACGCCGGATCAGGTGTGGGTGTCGGATGGATAACTGGTGAAGAACCTGAAGAATTGTCATTTTGAGGGAAGATTATTGCGAGATAATTGTCGTTCGGTGGGAAGATTATCCCTAAAAGGATAAGAGAGAATAAAATACTCCCGACGATAAGAATTAAGCTGGTATTTATTCTGCTTTTTTTTAATTCAACAGGTTTGGCCGGGTTGATCATGTGGACTGCACGTACTTCCTCAATCGACGGGCTGCCGTTTTTCCAGTCCGGCAGCGGGATGATCGGGTCGCAATTCTGACAACTCCCGATCTTTTTTTTTGGAATATTTGCGGGAAATTCCGTCCCGCATATAGTACAACATAATGAAGTATCGTCAACAGCCTGAGCGCCACACGTTGAACAAAATTTTACCATAAATCTTCGTTTGCTGCTGCTTGTCCAGACTTCAGACTCTCAATTGCTATCACAGCATACATGAAATATCATGCCATTCAGAACCCATATCTGCCTTATGCGTGAATCATTGTGTTAGATGATATAGCTATCGGGATCTGCACCTCTGTCTTTGCCAGCAGATCCACGAGGCGCTCACTGCGGCTTTGAGGATTCGATTGAGGGGCCAGCAAGGATGATTATGATGAATCGCGTATCGTTGGAACGGGTTTCTTCCTTATTCATAGAGCCAGTCATCATCCTGAATTTCCTCGATAGCGGCTTTTAGTTTGTCGATATCCGTCTTTTCGGGAACTTTAATAGTAGTGATCATCCTGTCGGAACTGCGAAATGTGTCGGGTGTCAGATGATGGACATTGAGATCCCGCACGATTTCAGCCTGAAGATTCCTGCGATCCTGTTCGGTCGGGTAAACGAAAATCCGGGATTCGGGATGCCTCGCTGCCGTGCTGATCGGCGTGACGGGACGTTTTTCCAAAATGAGATCAAGTTCGTCTTTGAGCTTCTGCGTGTCCTCCACATGGGAAGACACGCGGGAACCGCTCTTTATTGAGACGGCAATCTCGTCAAGTTTTGCAAGAACCCGGTCAACCATCTGGCCAAGATTATTCTCTGAGTGAATGATAGCAAAAAGGTGGAAATCATGATGATAGATCCATTGGATCTCGGCCGTATCTGTCTTTTTATTCATTCTCCCGGCGATCTTCAGGCTCCCGCGAGTTATACATTGCCCCATGAAGGTAACGTCGGGTTTCCTTGTAACATGGACCGGATATACCTGAAGATCATCAATCAGTGACAATCCGTCCTCTTTGTACTCCTGAATGACCAGTTCAAAATACCGTGTCCTTGGATGGGGCGGGGGTAACAGGGCACGTTCAGAGACTTTCCATTTGTATTCATCCACCTGCTGGATATCAATTTCTTCACCGACATCAATAAGGTAGGTATGATCGATCTGGTTCCGTCCGGACTTTATGCTCTCATGATAAACAACTACAGTCATTGCAGTCGTTGTAAACCGATCCGTAACGGAGTTTATTATCCGTGAAAAATACTTCCGGGGCCCTTGCCAGCGCATAGAAAGATTCTGGTGCAGTATTGCCGGTAAACCGCCGATCAGGTACCATATCTCACAGAGCCAGACAACGAGAAGGATGGCAGAGAACACACTAAGACTAAGGCTGATATCTCCGGGTGCTGCATCCACCCCGAGTACGACATCCATCAAAAGGATAAATGCGATTCCTGAAAAGACACTCAAAACCGTGGAACAGGCCAGCCGTTTAATGAGCCCCATATCAGTAAATCTGGGGAAAAATATCAGGGAGATGGCAAAACCCGGGATGAAAAAAAGGTTGAGAAAACCTACGATTACTCTCAACCCCCCTGCAATTATTGTTACTGTGTCCATCCGCAAAATCTCCAGGTACACCACGTTAGGAGTTTAGTCTTTTATCAGATAATATAAATCTAGTACACAGAATTCCGCAGGAAATGCATACAAAGTATTCGCACCCTGCCGTTCTGATGGGAAATAGAAGGGTCCACCCACGTGAGGGGGCACCCCGCATGGTGCCGGCGTCGCGGATGTGTCCAGGCTTTGCCGGAGGATTTTTCTGTGTTTCTGCTGCCTGTACACGTGCATAAGGAAATTGATCGTGTGGCGTATCTGGATGGGAAATATAGTAATCGGGAAATACTGATTACCCCGGTCAAGGAAATTTGTTGTCTCGTACATGGTTGCACAACCAGACGTACGGGTACTGTTAAACCTTTCGATAAGATTGGGACATAAGCATGCAAAGTAATTTGATTGATCAGTCTCAACAGATATGAATCCATGATGGATGCCTTCGAGCGCTTCAGGCTGCTCATCAACGATCGTATTGTCAGGACGCCCGTAGCGATCGCGTCGATGGCGGGAATCGTTGACGCTGAATATGTTCTCAAACGAGCAGATCATATCGGGATGGCTTTTATCGGGGGGTACCCGGTTGACCAGTCCACCATGGATGCGGCAAAGGCTCTCACCGCGGAAGGTAATCGCAAAGAATTTTTGTATGATGACCCGGTAAAAGAACTTAAAAAACAGATGGCACTTCTGGAAAGAAGCCCGGTTGTGCCAGGACTCAATCTTCGCGGCAGTGCCCCGGAATCATATGCCGCCATTGCGCGATCTCTTGGTGAAAGTGCGATATATGAAATCGATGCCCATTGTCGCCAGCCGGCAATGGTTGCTGCCGGTTGCGGGGAACATTACCTTAAAAAACCAGCAGATCTTTTGGCAGTTGTACGGGCGCTCAAAGCCGAGGGAGTAACTATATCGGTGAAGATCCGTGCCGGAGTTGCGGCAGACGACCGCCAGCTTGCCCGTAAACTCTGGAAAGCCGGAGCAGATATCCTGCATATCGATCTCATGGACTTCGGGTCCCCAAAACTCCGGCAGATACGGAACAGCTGCCCGCTAATCCTGATCGCCAATAATTCGATTAACACGTTTGAAAGGATGCGGGAGATGCTCTCCCACGGCGCTGACATTGTGTCGCTGGCCCGCAAGTCAGATGAACGAACGCTCTCCGGGCTGGATGCGGCAATTTCCCGTTATGCCTCTGAGGAAGGGTGGTACAATTCCCCAAAACAGCTCTGCCGGGGCGGTGACATCCGCGCACTCGCCTTTTGCTGCATGCCGGTCAAAGAGTGCCCGCTCATCCCTACACTTTCCCGGATCGGGCTCCCAAAAGAAGACTATATCCGGTTGAAACTGGACACAGTGAAAGGCACACCGCTTGAAGAAGGCAAACAAACCTGTTTTGGCAGCCTTGCATGGTGCTGCAAAACGTCTTCTCCCTGCATGTTCCGTGATATGACGTTAAAGCAGCAGAACATTTCAAAGAAAGAGTATATGCGCATGAAACGTGAGCTCTCAGATACAATCATGAGCCGTGTGTTCCATGACATGCCTTCTGATGAGAGCAGCTGAACGGGCGCAACTTGCCATGATGCTGGAGGTCAGCGCCTACCCAAAGCCGGGAAACGTCGACCGCTGTCATGACTACCCGGATACACGGCTTGAACATTTTTTGGCATCAACAATTTTTGCCCGCACTGCTCTCGAAGAGGCCGAGACCGGTGTCGGCAGGATAGGCGAGATCATCAAGCATGCAGTCCGTGACACCAACTGCCATGAAGGCGGCAACACCCATTTTGGCGCGTTCATCCTGCTTATCCCCCTCATCTATGGCAAAGGCATACCCGGCGCATTGGCTGCGATCGAAAAGACTGATGTATCGGATGCCGTCGCGTTCTACAAGGCCTTTGCCATGACTTCGGTGAAGATGAATGCAACTGACGAGCTTGACGTGAATGACCCCCACACGCTCACGGTGATCCGCGAGCGTGACATGACACTCCTTGATGTGATGCAGCATTCAGCGGAAAATGACATGGTGGCACGGGAATGGGTGACGGGGTTTCCCCTTACCCGCAGGGGAGCTGATCTTCTCAGGCAATTTGGCCCGGGCAGGCAGGCAATTGCTCAAACATTCCTCACCCTTCTCGCCTCTGAGCCGGACACGTTCATCATAAAAAAACACGGCACCGCAGTTGCCCGTGAGACCATGCTCACTGCACGGGAAGTCCTTGACGGCAGACATTCGTTAGAAGCGTTTGATGCCGAGTGTATTGAGCGGGATATCAACCCGGGCTCAATTGCTGATATTATCATTGCCTCCATCTATATTGCGCTTGGGGAGGGCTGGTCTTGGGACTTTTAAGAGCGGGTATCAATGAGGTAATTGCCACGACCTCCTTCAATGCAGCGCCGATGGGGATCCATTACCGTGAAGGCAAAGCCGGCATGATTCTTTTTACGGGAAGTCATACGGCGCAGAATATTGAGCGGGACGGATGGGTTGTTGCAAACTTTGTTTATGATCCTGTTCTTTATGTGAAAACCGCGTTTGAAGATCTTCCCCGCGAGGTTTTTCTGGAAGAAATGGTCAGTGGAAAGAAGGTGCACCGGCTTTCCGGGGCTGACGCATGGGCTGCATTTACGGCGACCGTTGAGCGCCGGAGCGGTGATGTAATGATGGTCAGGCTTATTCCCGAAAAAGAGATTATCGAAGAGGTATCTCTTCATCCCGTTAACCGGGGATTCAACAGCATCATCGATGCGACCGTGCATGCGACGCGGTACCGGGAAAACCGGGATCCGGAACTCAGAAAACTGATCGATTATCATTCAGGCATTGTGAGAAAGTGCGGCGGGAAAAAGGAGCTTGCAGCACTTGAAATGCTCATGAAGTATATCGGATAATACCTGAAGGAAGTTATTATTTTTTCGGATCGCCATTTTCATCTTCTGCCAAAAGCGGGCATATACCAGAACTTACTAAAAATTATCAAGTATTGGCTTATGCTGACTAATTTTCAGTAATCAGGTTCTGGAGAAACGTAATATCATGAAAATCGTGGTATTCAGATATCCGGTGTGGC